>JAWLGW010000006.1:0-22087 GCA_041690735.1 Planctomycetota bacterium | reverse complement strand
CGAGCAGGAGCAGCCGCGCGCGCCGCCGACGGTGGCGGTCCCCCGCGACGCCACCCTCGCCTGGGTGGAGCAAGGGCTCGATCAGGCGGAGGAGGAGCTCAAGCAGGCGCGCCAGGAGGTGGAGCAGGTCCAGGTCGAGCAGGCCAAGCGCGCCGACCGCCGCAGCTCGCTGGCCGAGCCCATGGCGCGGGCCAAGCAGCGGCTGGCCGAGCTCAACGACGCGCTGGTGGCGCCCGGGCCGCCGGGCGAGCCCGAGGAGGTCGCCTCGGCGCGGAGGGTCATGCTCCTCGCCCAGCGGCGCGCCGTGGACCAGGAGCTCCGCAGCTACGAGCGGGAGCTGTTCAGCTACGAGGCCCGCAGCGAGCTGCTCCCGGCCCGGCGGGACCGCGCCGAGCGCCGGGTCACGGAGGCGGCGCAGCGGGTGGAGGCCTGGCAGAGGGCCCTGGCGCAGGTGCGCCGCCGCCTCACCGAGGCGCAGGCCCTGGAGGCGGCGCAGCTCCGCCAGCGGGCCGCCGCACGCAGGACGCCGGAGGTCGCCGAGCGCGCCGACGCGATCGAGCAGCTGGCGCGCGACCGGGCGGCCCTGAGCGATCGCCTGGCGAGGGTGGACGAAGAGCTGGGGGAGACCCGCGCGACGCTGGCGCAGCTGCGGGACGAGTTCCGGGTGACCCGGCGCAAGATCGACGCCGCCGGCCTGTCGAACGCCATGGGACTCCTGCTCCGGGCGCAGGACGCCAAGCTCCCCGACCTCCGCCTGCTAGAGCGGGAGAACGCGGAGCGGGAGGAGGAGATCGCGGCCGCGCAGCTGCGCCTCATCGAGCTGGAGGAGAAGCGCAGCCAGGCGGGCGACATCGACCGACAGCTGCAGCGGCTCCTCTCCAGCGAGGCGGCGCGGGCGCTCCCGGAGGCGGAGCGTGAGGAGGTCGCCGCGGTGGCGCGCGACCTGCTCGAGACCCAGCGCGACCTGCTCGAGGGGCTGTACCGCGACGTGTCGCGCACCTTCACCCGGCTGGTGGAGCTGGACACGCTTCGGCGGGAGCTGACCGGCGCGGTGGCGGAGTACCGCTCCTTCGTGGACGAGCGGGTGCTGTGGATCCGCAGCGTGACCGGCACCTGGCGCGACCATCCGCGCCACGCCGCCCAGGCGCTGGCGGCGCTCACCGACCCCGAGGCGTGGCGGGCCACACTCAGGGTCTGTCGGGAGCACGTCGCGGAGGAGCCCCTGGGGTGGCTCTCGTCGCTGCTGGTGGCGCTGATCCTGCTGCTGGTGCGCTTCTCCGCCAAGCGGGCGCTGCGTCGCCCCGCGCAGCCCACGGTGCTCGGGAGCATCGAGACGCTGCTCCTGACGCTGGTGATCGCGGCCGCCCTGCCGGGCGTGGTCGCCGTCGGCGCCGAGCGCCTGGCGGCGCCGCCGGCTCAGACCGGGCTGGGGCGCGCCGTGGCCGAGGGCTTGACCACCGCCGCGGTGCTGGCGTTCGTGCTGCTGGCCCTGTGGCAGAACCTGCGGCGCAAGGGCCTCGGCCTGGCCCACTTCCGCTGGAACCCGCAGGTGCTGGCCCAGCTGCGGCGAAACCTCGCGTGGTTCGTGCCGGTGGCGCTGGTGTGCGAGGCGCTGCTCGTCGCCCTCGAGTACCTGGGCGCCACCGCCCTCGACGCGACGAACACCTACAGCGAGTCGCTGGGGCGCCTGGCCTTCCTGGTCCTGATGGTGGCGATCACCGTCTTCTTGCAGCGGGTGCTCGCCTCGCGCGGCGCGTTCGCCCGGGCGATCGACGAGGAGGAGGCGGACGCTCCCTTGCGACGGCTGCGCCACGTCCTGCCGGCGGCCGTGGTGGGGATCCCCCTCGCCCTGGGGGGGCTCGCCCTGGTGGGCTACTACTACACGGCGCTGCGCTTCCACGTGTGTCTGTTCCAGACCGGCGTCCTGGTGCTGGTCCTGGTGTTCGCCCGCGGGCTGCTCCTGCGGTGGATGCTGCTGGCCCGCCGCAAGCTGGCGCTGGAGCAGCTGCAGCGCGACCGGGAGGCGGCCAGGGCGGAGGAGGCCGCCCGCGAGTCGGCGGTGGGCGCGGCGGTCCCGGCCGCCGAGGCGCCCGCTGCCGAGCCGGCGCCTGTGGACGAGCCGCCCCCCGGGCCGGCGGCGCCCGAGCCCGCCCTCGAGCCCGAGCCGGCGGGAGGGCTCGGGCCCGGCGAAGGGCCGCCGCCTCCGCCCGAGCCGCCTCCTCCGCCGGCGGGCGAGGCCGCGACGGTGCCGCCCGGCCAGGGCGGCGACGCCGAGCAGCTCGACCTCGCGGCGATCAAGCGACAGACCCGACAGCTGTTCACCAGCGTGGCCTTCGTGGCCCTGCTGATCGGCAGCTACCTGATCTGGGCCGACGTGCTGCCCGCCCTGCGCCGCCTGGAGGAGGTGCAGGTGTGGCCTGAGCTGAAGCGGCTCGAGACCCGCGACGCCCAGAGCTATCCCCACCTGGAGCGAACCAGCCTGATGCCGGCGGCGCCGGGGGCCCCGGGCGGCCCGGCCGCGGCGCCCGCCCCCGCGCGGCCGGCGGAGGCGACTCCGACGGCGCCGCCTGGCCCAGCTGGGGCCCTGCTCAAGGCGAGCGAGGCGCCGGCCGAGCAGGCGGCCGCGGAGGTGCTCCCGGCTAGCGTGACCCTGGCCGACCTGAGCCTGTGCCTGCTGATCGTGCTGTTGACCGTGATCATGGCCAAGAACCTGCCTGGGCTCCTCGAGGTGAGCCTGCTCCGGCTTACCCAGGATGCGGGCGCGCGCTACGCGGTGATCACCCTCGTCCGGTACCTGGTCGTGATCGTGGGGCTGGTGGCCGCCCTCGGCGTGGTGCAGATCGGCTGGGACCGGGTCCAGTGGCTGGCGGCGGCGCTCACCTTTGGCCTCGCCTTCGGCCTGCAGGAGATCTTCGCCAACTTCGTGTCGGGGCTGATCATCTTGTTCGAGCGGCCGGTCCGGGTCGATGACGTGGTGACCCTGGGGGACGTCACCGGCAAGGTGAGCCGGGTGCGGATCCGGGCCACCACGATCACCGACTGGAACCGCAAGGAGCTGATCATCCCCAACAAGGAGTTCGTCACCGGGCGGGTGATCAACTGGACCCTCTCCGACGCCCAGACCCGGGTGGTGATCCCCGTGGGGGTCGCCTACGGGACCGACACCGACCTCGCCAAGCGCCTGATGCTCGAGGCGGCGCGGGCGCACCCCTTCGTGCTGGCCGACCCCGAGCCGAGCGCCTGGTTCGGCGGGTTCGGCGGCAGCGCCCTCGACCTCGACCTGCGGGTGTTCATCCCCTCACCGGCGGAGCTGCTGCAGACGCGCGACGACCTGCTGACCGCGATCGACCGCGCCTTCCGGGAGCATGGGATCGCGATCGCCTTCCCGCAGCAGGACGTGCACCTCTATCCGGCGGCGCCCTGGCCGGAGCGCGGCGCCGAGGGCGGCTCGCCAGGCGGCGCCGCGGCGTCGCCCGGCGCCTGAGCAGCGGCGGCTTCGCCCGCGGCGTTCGCCTTGGACAGCCCGCTGCCGATCCACCCCTTGCGGAGGAAGTACAGCACGAGGCTCCCGGCCACCGCGGCCATGAGCGCCAGGGCGAAGGGGTAGCCGAAGCGCCACCGCAGCTCGGGCATGTTGTAGGGGGAGCTGGCGTCGAAGTTCATGCCGTACACGCCGGCGATGAACGACAGGGGGATGAAGATGGTGGCGATCACCGTCAGCACCTTCATGACCTCGTTCATGCGCTGGCTGATGGAGTTGAGCTGGAGGTCCACCAGCCCCGTCGTCGCCTCGCGGCAGGCCTCCAGGATCTCCAGCAGCTGGAAGGCGTGGTCCGACGTGTCGCGGAAGTAGAGCTGCGTCTCGGGGCTGACCCGGCTGACGTCGCCGCGCGCCAGGCGCCCCAGCACGTCCCGCAGCGGCCACACCACCCGACGCACCGCCATCAGCTCCCGGCGGATCAGGTACAGCTCCCTCGGCGCGTGGGGCGCGACGTGAGCCAGGACCTCGTCCTCGAGGACCATCAGCCGCTCGCCGTACTGGTCGAGCACCGGGAAGACCTGGTCCACCACCGCGTCGACCAGGGCGTACACCAGGTAGTCGGCCCGGGCCACCCGCAGCCGGCCGCGCTTCTTGCGGATCCGCTGCCGCACCGCCTCGAAGCAGTCCCCTTGCCGCTCCTGGAAGGTGATCACCGCGCCCTCGCACAGGAACACACTGAGCTGCTCGCTGTCGAGGTGGCCGTTGGCGCGGCGGAGCATGCGCAGCACCAGGAACTCGTGGTCCTCGTACGCCTCGAGCTTGGGTCGCTGGTGGACGTTCACGACGTCCTCCAGGGCCAGCGAGTGGATGGCGAACGCCTCCCCCAGCCGCCGCAGGAGCGCGGCGTCGCCCAGGCCTCGCACGTCCACCCACAGCACGGGCCACGCCTCGCGCAGGGCCGCCAGCTGGGCGAGGTCGGTCAGCTCGGCCTCGTGCAGCTCGGTGGGCGAGTAGCCGATCACGTGCACCTGGGTGGGAGCGGCCCCGGGCGGGGCGGTGACGGTCCCGGGGGGCAGGCCCGGCCGAGTGCGTCGCTTGCGGTACAGCGCCCGCGCCTTGCGCAGCACCCGGCGCCGGCTCATGCGGTGGGGTCGCCCTCGACGCCCAGGTGCAGGATCCGGGCGCCCGTGTCGCCGACCGGGTTGGTGCTCTTGCCCACCACGACCCCGTCTTCGGGCGCGTGGTAGGTGCCCACCACGTCGCCCCAGGCGTCGGTGACCCGCGCCACCAGCTGCCCCTCGGTCACCCGCTCGGCCAGCTCGGGGAGCACCTCCAGCAGCCCGCCGCTGTCGGTGTGCATCCAGTAGGAGCGCACGCACACCACCGCCGTGGGAGGGTTGCGCTCGCTGTCCGCCTCGACCATGCCCAGGTGCTCGAGGATGTCGCGCAGCGCCACGCGGGTGGTGGCGATCAGCTCGCCCTGGAACCGCTGCGGATCTCCCACCTCCACGGTCACCGCGTGGATCCCGAGGTCCTCCGCCGCGGAGCGCAGCGTCCCGTCGGACCGGGCGTTGTGGACGATGATCTGCGGCCCGATCAGCCGCGCGATGTCCGCGGTGCGCGGGCGCGTCATGTCCGCTCGCACGTACAGCGAGTTGACCCGCCCGAAGCTGGCGGTGTGCAGGTCGAGCAGCACCTCCAGCGGGCGCACCACGCGCTCCAGGAAGCGGTGCGCGTAGACGTGCGCGGTGGGGCCGGCGGGGCGCCCAGGGAACAGCCGGTTGAGGTCGGAGCCGTCGCGCATCTCGCGGCGGTGGGCGTGGAACCCGGGCAGGTTCACGATCGGCACGGCCACCACCGTGCCGCGCAGCCGGGCCGGGTCGAGGTCGGCGAACAGGCGGTGAATGACCGGGATCCCGTTGAGCTCGTTGCCGTGGACGGCGGCGGTGATGCCGACCACCGGACCGGGCTCGACCCCGTGGGCCACCAGCACCGGCACCCGCAGCCAGCGTCCGGCGCCGCTCTCGATGATCCCGATGCGCAGGCGGTGGACCGCACCCCGGCCCAGCGCCTCGAGGTCGAGCCGGTCGGCGTCGAGCGGGAGGGGAGCGGCGGCCGGGGACGAAGAGGGAGCGGAGCCGGGGGCAGGAGTCATCGCTCACCAGGTTCCGGCGACGCGGCCGGGGCCGGCGCCGGGGCCCCGGAGGTCGGGGCGGAGTCGGGGGCGGAGGAGGTCTGCTGGCGGGACAGGACTCGCGCCTGCTCGAGGACGTCGCGCACCGCGGCTCGATCGGCGATCGACTCCCCGACCTGCTTCCACACCACGGCGCCGTCGCGGCGGTCGAGGAGGAGGACCGCCGGCAGGGCCAGGTCGTGGGCGTGGTCGTACACGCCGTAGGCGCGCGCCACCCTGAGCTCCACGTCCGCCAGCAAGGGGAAGCTCACCCGGTCGAGGGGCAGCTCGTCCTCCTGCCAGGCGAGGGTATCGGCCGGCGGATCGTTGGAGATCGCGGCCGGCGCCGCGCCCACGGCCTCCAGCTCCAGCAGGTGGGCTTGCAGCTCGCCGAGCTGCTCGCGGCACCACGGTCACCAGTGGCCCCGATAGAACACCAGCAGCGGGTTCCCCTGCTCGCGCAGGTCCGCCAGCGAGACGGCGGGGCCGGCGGCCGTCCGCAGGGAGAAGGCGGGGGCCGGGGCTCTCAGCGCCAGCTCGGCGGGGTCTCGCTCCAGAAAATACCAGCTGCAGCCCGGCGCGCCGCTGAGCAGGACCAGGGCCAGGACGAGCAGCCCGCGCTCAACCACCTTCGCCCTCCCAGGCCACCTCGATCTCGAGCTCCGAGTCGCTGAGCCGCCGGGACAGGTCCTCGGGCGACTCGACATCATCATCGTCCTCCACCGCCTCGAGGTCGAGCTCGGCCTCGGCGGCGCCAGCGTGGAGGCGCGCCCGCAGCTCGTCCACCCGCTCGAACTCGAAGGCCTCGATGGCGTCGGACAGGGTGACCGGGCAGTCGGTGATGATCGTCTCCACCCCCAGCAGCAGAAGCCGGCGCATGTCGCGCAGCCGATTGACGGTCCAGGGGGTCAGGAACCGGTCGCCTCGGTGCAGCTCCTCGACCAGGGCCAGCGACAGGCTCTTCCAGTAGCAGTCGACCCCGCCGACGCCGTCCAGGCGCAGCGTCCCGCGGGCCTGCCGCTTGGTGTAGGTCAGGTAGCTGACTGGCGTGCCGGGGCAGGCCTCCTGCACCTCCCGCACCCGCGCCACCTCGCGGCAGATCACCACCGCCTGCTCCTCGAGCCCGTGCCGCCGCAGCGCCGCCACGATCTTCTCGCCGGTGTGGAGGCAGCGACGGCGGCGGGTCTTGACCTCGATCAGCGGGACCGCCTTGCCGGCCCGGCACAGGTCGAGCACCTCGTCGAGGAGCGGGACCCGCTCGTCCTCGTAGGCCGGCCCGAACCAGGCCCCCGCCGACAGCTCTCGCAGGGCGGCGGTCGGGCTGCGCGCCACCTCGCCGTGACCGTCGGTCGTCCGGTCCAGCTTGTCGTCGTGGATCACCACCACGTCCCCGTCGCTCGACTCGTGCACGTCGAACTCGAGGAGCGCCGCCCCGTGGTCGATCGCCAGCTGGAAGGCCGCCAGCGTGTTCTCGGGCGCGTTCTGCGAGTCCCCCCGGTGGGCGGCGACGATCGCCCGCAGGTGGACGTCGCGCACGCGCCGCACCAGGTCGAACAGGGGGCTCTCGGGGACCGCCTCGGGCATGGGGACATGCTAATCCCCGGGGGAGCCGCAGGGGTCGATGGGGAGCCGCGGGAGAAGGCAGGCGCTGTCGCTGGGCGGGGCTCGTTGCCAAGAGCATGGTTCAGCGCAGAGGCGCAGAGGCGCGCAGAGAGCGCTCACATGGAGAGGGGGGGCTGCTGCGCTGAACGCCCGTGGATCCCCCCCGGCGCGGGCGCGTCGGGCTCGCGATGGGTTGCCGAAGGGGGCTGTCGCTGGCTCACCACCCCTCGCGAGCCAGGGCGCCCACGGGCCAGCGACAGCCCCCTGAGCCGCTGCGCCAGGCAAAGCGCCCCCGC
This sequence comes from Planctomycetota bacterium, assembly GCA_041690735.1. Classification (GTDB taxonomy): domain Bacteria; phylum Planctomycetota; class J058; order J058; family J058; genus JAWLGW01. Next base: position 14,535 of record JAWLGW010000006.1, on the reverse strand, counting down.
AGGGGGAGATCCAGCGAGACGAGGTCGCGTCCCCATCTCCTCATGTGAGCGCTCTCAGCGCCCTCAGCGCCTCTGCGCTGAACCAAGGCTCTTGGCAAGGAGCATCACACCAGCGACAGCCGCCCGCCTTCTCCTGCGGCTCCCCCTCGACCCCTGCGCCTCCTCTCAAGGAGCCCCCCCTCCCCAGCCGAAAGGGGGGGAGAGACCGACCGCCAGGAGAGACACCATGCCCAGGCCGCTCACGACCTTGTCCCTGTTCGCCGTCCTGGCGCTCGCCAGCGGCTGCGCCTACTTCACGCCCACGCCGCCCCTGCAGCCCGAGCCGGTCGAGCGGCTGGAGGCGGCGGACCTGCCCGTCCCCGAGAAGTTCGCCCTCGATCGGGCCAAGAGCCACCGCCACGAGCGGAGCGCCTACCGCCAGCTCAAGCTGACGTACCGCCGGGACGAGTACCTCGGTCAGGAGCGGGCTCAGGAGTTCTTCCTCCGCCACCTGCCGGCGCAGGGGTGGGAGACGGTGTTCGTGTATGGGCTCGACCAGCGCAAGCTGCTGTTCTTCAAGGGCGACGAGGAGTGCCACGTCCGCATCCACGAGGACTTCGGCGATCGCTTCACGCAGATCGTGATGGAGATCCAGCCCCGCGAGACGCCCGAGGGGGACCTGGTCGCCCGCACGAGCTGGAACGATTAGCGGCGCCTCGACCCTCTAAACAACCATCAACGAAGGCCCGGCGGAGCTCCGCCGGGCCTTCGTCGTTTCGCGCCAACGGCCGTGCGTTTCGCTCGTGAGCCGTTCCGTCGCGCGTGAACCGGACCCTGCACCCGAATGTCGGAATCGTGTCAGCTCAACCGTGCCGCGATTCGGGGGCTTGGGGGCCGATTCCTTTCCCTGTCGTGAGTTAAGGACTCGCGTGCTCAGAGGCACGGTCCGTGCTCGAGCGGCTCTCAACACAACCGCAGGCGACGCTTCGAACGAGCCGCCAGCGAGGGAAAGGGAAACAGCCATGGGATTCGGATACAACCGTTACGCGCTCGTCCTGGCCGCCTTCGCGGCGACCACCGCCGGCTGCTCGGAGAGCGGCTCCAGCGGGGGCTCCGCCAGCACGGTGGCCCCGTCCACCTCGGCCAACCCGACCACCGGCGGTCCGGGTCCCGAGATGACCAAGGCCGAGTTCATCGACGTCGACCAGAACAACATGCTGAGCAAGGGTGACCGGGTGGTGGTCACCTTCGACGCCGACGTCGAGGCGCTGGCCGCCGCGGCCGATCCCCATGACGAGTTCCGGCTCGCCGGCGCCGGCGACCGCGTCGGCCTGGGCGCCCCCGGCCAGAACGGCAGCAACGCCAACCAGCTCGACGTCGTCCTGGGCGACCGCCCGATCCTGCGCGTCAGCGACGCCTTCGACCTCGCCTTCACCCAGCCCGGCTCGGCCTCGGGGATCAACGTGTCGCTGACGGCCTCGGTCAGGGGTCTGGACGTGGGCACGATCCGCCCCGCGCCGGCGCCCCTCGACGTCGACGGCGCCCTGCAGTCGGGCTTCATGTCGGCCGGCAACCTGCAGATCGCCCGCGGCGGGCACGAGGCGATCGAGCTCGACGACGGCCGGGTCCTGATCCTGGGCGGCGTCGCCGGCGGCACCAACGCTGGCGACTTCGTGGCCGAGGCCGAGCTGTACGACCCCACCACCCAGTCGTTCACCCTGGTCTCCGACCTCAGCGGTGACAACGGCCGCATGAAGCGGGGCAGCGTCAAGGTGCGCTTCGTCAACGCCACGGCGGTCAAGCTGCAGGACGGCAGCGTCCTGGTCTGCGGCGGGTTCGGCGTGGAGAAGAAGGGCTTCTTCGGCCTGGGCAAGGACAAGGTCGACACCCTCGAGAGCGCCTTCGTCTTCAACCCCGCCGACAACACCTTCGCCCGCGTCGGCGACATGCAGTATCCGCGTCACTCGCACACCGCCACCCTCATGGACGACGGCCGGGTGGCGATCGTGGGCGGCTACAACGACTCGTTCTGGAAGAAGCACAAGACCCAGAGCCCGATCGAGATCTACGACCCGGCCAAGAAGGCCTTCGAGAAGGTCGGCGGGATCTTCAGCCGCCTCAAGACCAAGGAGGGCCGCATGAACCACACGGCCACCTCGATCGAGGGCGGCACCGGGATCCTGCTCGCCGGCGGCAACCGCTACGAGGGCGGGTGGCTGTTCGGGCTGATCAAGCCGAAGCTCAAGATGAACAAGGGCTCCGAGGTGATCCGCAACAAGAAGAGCGAGCAGGCGGGCGACCTCAACACCCCCCGCATGCAGCACGCGGCGGAGCTGGTCACCCCCCGGCAGGTCCTGATCGCGGGCGGCCACGACGAGGGTCAGATCCACACCTCGCTCGAGCTCTACGACGCCGCGACCGGCCAGTGGAGCATGGTGGGTGACCTCGTGCAGGCCCGCACCAACTGCGCGGTCGCCATGGACCGCAGCGACGCCCTGGTGATCGGCGGCACCGACGGCACCCAGGAGCTGAACACGGTCGAGGTCTGGAGCGCCGACAGCAAGCAGCTCTCGGCCAGCAGCTACACCCTGAGCAACCCGCGCAACGCCTTCACCGCCACCAAGCTCAAGGACGGCCGGATCGTGGTGATCGGCGGCACGATCGGCGCCACCAAGAGCCTCGAGGGCCTCGACGGCCAGGCGATCGCCAGCGCGGAGATCTTCGTCCGCCAGTAGGCAGAACACTCCCTCCCTTCCCTTCCCGGCTGCGGCGCCCAACGTGGGCGCCGCAGCACCCTTTCCGGACAGCGCCATGTCCAACCTCGCGGGCGGCCGTAGGGTCACACGCGCCGGAGCGAGGCGGAGAGCGTCATGAGCGTCCAGCAACGAGGCCCGGTGCAGCGTCGCCTGCAGCGCTGCCCCTTCTGCCACGAGTCGGTGGAGCCGGAGCGCAGCGACGAGTGGGTGGCCTGCAGCCGGTGCCTGGCTCGTCACCACGAGCCCTGCTGGGGTGAGGGCGGCGCCTGCGCCGCCTGCGGCCACGAGCGGGCGCTGTCGCCGCGCCAGGCGCTGGAGGAGGGGGACGAGGTGGGCGCGCCGGTTCCCGCCGAGGAGGAGGACGCGCTCGACGCGGCGCGGCGTGAGACGGCGCAGCTGCTGGAGGGCGAGGGGCGGCGCGGTACCTGGCTGGGCGCGGTCGCCGGGTCGGCGGTGACCCTGGGGGTGCTGCCGATCGTGCGGGGCGAGCTGGAGCTGCACCGCCACCGGCGGCGCAACCGCGAGGAGGCGGGGCCGCTCCCGCCCTTGTCCGACAAGTGGCGCAGCCAGGTGGAGCGGGCGCGCGCCGCGGCCTTCGGGGACGGGCTGCCCGGAGCCGCCGTGGCCCGCGCCAGCCTGCTCGGCCCGTTCACCCTCGGCGCCTTCGTCGCCGCGGTGGCCACCAGCGCGCACGCGCTCGATCACATGCCCTTCCATAACCACTGGGACGAGGCGTTCCTCGCCCAGTGCTTCCTCACGGCCGCCACCTTCCTCCACGTCCACCTGTTCCGAGAGGCGGTCGCCGGGCACGAGTCCCGGCAGGCCTTCGCGGCGCTCGTCTCCTCGGCGGTCCCGGCCGACCCCACCCGGGAGGTGCTGGCGCGGACGGGGCGGGACTGGAACGTCCGTCGCGCGATCGACGTCACCTTGACCCTCGCCAGCCTGGTGCCCGGCCTGGGCATCCTGGTGTGCCTGCTGGCGGCCACCCGTCAGCGCAGCGCGCTGGCGCTGCATGAGGAGCACGAGGAGCTGCTGGAGGGCGCCTGCCGTCGGTCCGGAGCGATCGGGATGGCGGGCAAGGATGCCTCAGCGACTGCCGATGAGGCAGGGGAGGGGGCAGCATGAAGGCACTTCTGGTCGGCGCCGGCGCCGTGGGTCAGGTCTACGGGCGGCACCTGCAGCTCGGCGGCGCCGAGGTGAGCTTCTTCGTCAAGGAGAAGTACCGCGCCCAGGCCGAGGCGGGCTACACCCTGTATCCCCTGCACGACGGGCGCGAGCCGGTGCGGTTCGAGGGCTTCGGCGTGCTGACCGACCTCGAGCAGGTCCGGGCCGAGGCCTGGGACCAGGTGTGGCTGTGCGTGTCGACCACCGCCCTGCACGCCCCCTGGCTACAGCCCTTCCTGGAGGCAATCGTCGCCTCTCCGCAGGGGAGCGCGCTGACCCTGGTCGCCCTCCAGCCCGGGTTCGCCGAGCTGGACCACATCGAGGCCCAGGGCTTCCCGCGGGCCCGGGTGGTCCAGGGGCTGATCGCGCTCATCAGCTACCAGGCCCCGCTGGAGGGGGAGGACCTGCCGCAGCCGGGGGTCGCCTACTGGCTGCCGCCGCTCACCAAGAGCCCCTTCAGCAGCCCCGCCGGCGACGAGGCCCGGGTGAAGGCGGTGGTGGGGGCCCTCAAGGCCGGGGGGTGCCCCGCCAGCCGGGTGGACGACGCCGGGGTGCAGGGCGCCTTCGGCTCCTCGCTCCTCATGCCCCACCTGTGCGGCCTCGAGATCGAGGGGTGGTCCCTGGCGGCGCTGCGCAAGAGCGCCACCCTGCGCCTGGCGGGCGACGGCTCGCGCGAGGCCCTCGGCGTCATGGGCGCGGTGCACGGGACCAAGCCCGACTTCGCCCTGCGGGCCGCCACCCAGAGCTGGCTCATGCGGCCCCTCCTGTGTGCGGCGCCCAAGCTCATGCCCCTGCCCCTCGAGCCGTACCTGCGCTACCACTTCACCAAGGTGGGCGACCAGACGCGGTTCATGATGCAGCGGTACGTGGACGTGGGCCGCGAGCGCGGCCTCCCCACCGAAAACCGCGAGGAGCTGCTGCGCCGCCTGCCGCCGCTGGCCGAGGTCGAGGGGCCGGCCGCCCTGGCAGACTGAACCCCGGCCTCGAGCCGATATGCTGTCCTCCGTGGAGAGTCCGATCGAGCAGCCCGCGGTGAACGCCGCGACCGGTGACCGTCATGATGCCGGTCAGGACGAGCGCGCGGGCGCGCGGGCGCGCCCGACCGTCAGCGCCTGCATCATCGCCTTCAACGAGGAGGACCGCCTCGGCCCCTGCCTCGACAGCCTGCGCTGGGTCGATGAGGTGGTCGTCGTCGACTCGCTCTCCAGCGACCGCACCGCGGAGCTCGCCCGCGAGCGCGGGGCAACAGTGATTCAGCGCCCGTTCCCCGGCCACGTGGAGCAGAAGAACTTCGCGGCCGAGCAGGCGGGCAGCGAGTGGATCGTCAGCCTCGACGCCGACGAGCGGCTCAGCCCCGCCCTGCAGGTCGAGCTGCAGGCCGCCCTCGCCGCGGCGCCTGCGGACGTGGTCGGCTACAGCATGCCGCGGCTGACCTTCTACCTGGGGCGCTGGATCCGGCACGGCGGCTGGTATCCGGACCGCAAGCTGCGGGCGTGGCGTCGCGGGCGCGCGCGATGGGGTGGCCGCAACCCGCACGACCGGGTCGAGGTGCTGGGCGAAGGGCGGGTGGTGGCCCTGCAGGGGGATATCGAGCACCACTCGTACCGCGACCTCGCCGACCACCTGCAGAAGATGAACAGCTACACCACGATCATGGCGCGGGAGCGTCACCGCGAGGGCGAGCGGTTCCGGGTGTGGCGCCTGCTCCTGTCCCCGCCCGCGCGGTTCGTGCGCCATTACCTGCTCAAGGCGGGGTTCCTCGATGGCCTCCCCGGGCTGGTCGTCGCGGTGCTCGCCGCGTTCTACGTGCTGCAGCGCCACCTCAAGCTGTGGGAGCTCGAGCGGAGCGGCGCGCGGCCTCCGGGGGGCGAGCGCGCCGAGTGACGACCGCGCCCGACCCTGCCCCGATTTCGTTCGAGGCCGCGGGCCTGCGGTGGTGGGCCAAGCCCGGCTACGAGGCGTTCATCCGCGAGGCGCTCGCGCCTGCCTGCCGCGAGCCCGAGCGCGCGGCGGACGCCGTGCTGGTCAAGCGCAACCGGGTGCGCACCGTGGCGCGGCTCCCGGGCCCCGAGGGGGAGCTGTTCTGCAAGCGGTTCCGGGTGCTCCGACCCGGGACGCGCTTGCTGCACCTGGTCAAGCCCTCCCCGGCGCGGCGGGAGTGGGCCGTACTCCGGCATCTACGCGCCGCCGGCGTCGCGTGTCCGGAGCCCGTGCTGCTCGGCGAGGAGCGGGCGCGCGGGCTGTTGGCGGGGAGCGTGCTCGCCACCCGCGCGATCGACGACGCCGAGGAGGCGACCCTGGTCGTCGAGCGCCTGCGGGCCGCGGGCGAGGTGGAGGCGCGACGCCGGCTGCTCGAGTCCCTGGCGGCTGCCGCGGACGCGCTGCTGCGAGCTGGGCTGGACCACCCTGACCTGCACCTCGGCAACTTCCTGGTACGCGCGGACGGCGGCCTGGTGGCGCTCGACATGCACTCGGCCCGCGTCCGGGCGCGGCCGCTGGGTGCGGCCGCGGCGGCGCGCCGGCTGGGCAAGCTGGCGCACTCCCTGGGGTTCTGCCTTCCGGTCGCGCCCCCGGAGGCGCGGCAGGAGCTGACGTGGTTCGCGGCCGCCTACGCCCGGCTCGACCCACGGTGGCCCGAAGCCGACGGGCTCGAGGCGGCGCTGCTGGCGCGGGCCGAGGCGCTGGAGCAGGTGCGGCGGGTCAGCCGCGGCAAGCGATGCGTGGTGAGCTCGACCGGCTACGCGGTGGAGGGGCCGTGGACGCGGCGGGTGTTCCGCCGGCGCGAGATGTCCGCCGCGGCGGTCGAGGCCGCCCTCGCCGCCCCTGCGCTGGAGTCGATCCACCTGCACCGCCGCGGCCGCTCGCGGCTGGAGACGGTGGCCGCCCCCGACGGTGTCGACGCGCCGGGCGGCGTGCTGCTGCGCAAGGTCTACTTGTTCCCCCGGGGAGGCCACCGGCTGATCGGCGCCTGCGCGCCCCGGGCGCTGCGGGCCTGGCGCGCCACCTTGGCCTGCGAGCTGCGCGCGGCGCCGGTCCCGCGCGCCTACGCGCTGGTGTGCGAGGGCTGGCCCTTGCCGCGCCGCGCGGTGCTCCTGATGGAGCACGTGCCCGCCGCCAACCTCGAGGCCGTGCTGCGCGACGATCCGCCGCCGCCCGCCGGGCGCCGTAGCCTGGCGCGGGACTACGGCCGCCTGCTCGGGCGGTTCCATGCCTCGGGCTTGTCCCACGGCGACCTGGCGCCGCAGAACGTGCTCGCCCGCCCCCGGCGCGCCGGCGTCGGCCCTGCGGACGGCGCCGCCGGCTGGGACCTGTGGCTGCTCGGCCTCGAGGACGTGAGCGCCCGCGCCATGTCGCGCGAGGAGAGGCTGCAGGCGCTGACGGACGTCGCCGACACCTCCGGCGCAACGCGCGCCGACCGGCTGCGCTTCTTCCGGGCCTATCTGGAGGCGGGCGGGAGCGAGGTGCTGGCGCCGGAGCTGGCCGCCTTGGGGCTGGCGGGGCTGTCGGCGTGCGTCGCCGAGCGGCTGGCGGAGCGTCGGGCCCGTCGCGCCCGCCAGGCCGCGCAGCCCGCGGCGTCCGCCGGCGCCGGCGCGGCGGCGCGACCATGAGTCGGGCCCGCACGCTGCGGGTGCTGCACCTCAACACGGAGCCCACCTGGCGCGGCGGCGAGCAGCAGCTCCTGTACCTGCTCGACGGCCTGGCGGCCCGGGGCGTGCCGTCGCGCCTGGTCGCCCAGCCCGGCAAGCCCATGGCCGCGCGGGCGGCTGCGCACGGGCACGCGGTGACCGCCCTGCGCATGCGGGGCGAGGCGGACCTGGTGGCGGTGCTGCGCCTGGCGGCCCTGCTGCGGCGAGGTCGCTATACGATCGTACACGCCCACACCTCGCACGCCCACACCCTGAGCGCGGTGGCGGCGGCGCTGCTGGGCCCCAGCCGGCGGCCGCGCGTGGTAGTGACGCGCCGCGTCGACTTCTCGATCTACCGCCGGTCCTTCTTCGGCCTGAATCACCTCAAGTACCTGCACGGGGTCGACCAGTACGTGACGGTCTCCGAGGCGATCCGGCAGGTGCTGGTGCGCGACGGGGTCCCCGCGCACCGGATCGAGTGCGTCCACTCGAGGATCGACGTGGGCCGGATCGATGCCGCCGAGGAGCGGCGGGAGGCTCTGCGCGCCGAGCTCGAGGTCCCCCAGGGTCACGCGCTGGTGGGGAACGTGGCCGCCCTGGCCGACCACAAGGGGCAGCGCTACCTGATCGAGGCCGCCCCGGCGGTGCTGGCAGCCTGTCCGCGGACGACCTTCGCCGTGGTCGGCGAAGGCGAGCTCCGCGACGAGCTGCACGCCCTGGCCCGGCGAGTGGGGGTGCGGGAGCGTTTCCGCTTCACCGGCTTCCGCGCGGACGTCCCCTCCCTCCTCAAGGCGTTCGACTTGTTCGTGATGCCGAGCCACATGGAGGGCCTGGGGACCAGCGTGCTCGACGCCATGGCGGCCGGCCTCCCGGTCGTGGGCACCGCGGCGGGGGGCATGCCGGAGGCGATCGTCGACGGGGAGACGGGGGTGGTGTGCCCGCCGCGCGACGCCCCGGCCCTGGCCGCGGCCGTGGTGCGCCTGCTGCAGGACCGCGACCTGGCCCGCCGGATGGGCGAGGCGGGGCGGAGGCGCGTGGTGAGCCGCTTCTCGAGCGACGCCATGGTCGAGGGGACGCTGGGCGTCTACCGCCGCCTGCTCGGTGCGGCGGCGCGCGACGGCGAGGCAGGGCCGTGATCGCCCGCCGCCGCGCGCGCCACCCGAGCGCGCTGGGCGCCGCAGGCGCTCTCGCGGGCCACCCGTCGGGTCGCCTCGTCCTGGCGGCGCGCCCAGCCCGGCCTTTGCACGACGAAGTCGTGCGGAGGCCGGGCTCCGGGCCCGAAGGGCTCGGCGCAAGCCGCGCGCAGGCGCAGCTTGCTGCGCCGAGCACGGCGCAGCGGAAGTGCGCGGCGACGATGTGTCGCGAAGCGACACCCGTCGCAGCAGCGCCCGCAGCGGCCAGCAAGCATCTAGCCGGGCCGGGAAGCGGCCGGGCTGGATGCGAAGCCGGCCGCATCAGCGTCGTTGTCGGCCCGGATATGGAGCGACGAAGTCGCGCAATATCCGGGCCAGGCCGAAGGCCAGGGGCGAAGGCGTGAGGGTCGGCCTCCTCGACCAGAACCCGAGCTGGGGCGGGGGCGAGGAGTGGTTCCTGGGCGCCGCCCGAGCGCTCGCCGCCCGCGGCCACGAGGTCCGCGTCGTGGCGCACCCTGGCTCGGGCCTGGTCGAGCGGTGCGCAGAGGCCGGGGTCGCCGCCGGACCGATCGGGGAGCTGGACGCGCTGCTCGCCGCCGGGCCCGAGGTCGTGCTGTGCAACCAGGCGCGGGACGTACGTCTGCTCGCGCGCGCGACCGGGCGCCGGCCGCCGTTCCGCCTGGTGCTGCGCCGGGGGAGCGACCGGCGGCTGGTCGACAACTGCCTGCGCCGCCGCACCTGGCGGCTCCTGTCCGCGATCGTGGTCAACTCGGACGCCACCGGGGCGACGGTCCGCCGCTCGCTGCCCTGGTTCCCGCCCGAGCGGATCCGCCGCATCTACAACGCGGTCCGCTTCGAGGCGGCGCCTCGGGACGCCGCCGCCGAGGGACCCCTTCGGCTGGCGTTCGCCGGCAGGCTGGCGCGGCCCAAGGGCGTCGACGTCTTGCTGGAGGCGGTGAGCCGCCTCGGAGATGCGCTCGACTGGAGGCTGGAGCTGGCGGGCGATGGCGAGCTGCGCGGGGCGCTGGAGGCCCAGGCCGAGCGGCTGGGGATCGCCGCCCGCTGCCGTTTCCTGGGCCACCTCCCGGATCCTGCCCCCCTGTACGCCCGGGCGCACGTGGTGGTCGTCCCCTCGCGCTACGAGGGGTTCGGCTACGTGGCAGCCGAGGCCGCCCTGACTGGCGTCCCGGTAATCGCCAGCCGCGCCGGCGGGCTGCGCGAGGTCGTGCGCGACGAGGAGACCGGGCTGCTGGTCCGCCCCGAGGATCCCGCCGCCCTGGCGGAGGCGCTGCGCCGGCTCGCGGCCGACCGAGCGCTGGCCGAGCGCCTGGGTGAAGCCGCCCGAGCGAGCGCTCGCGAGCGCTTCGACCCCGGGATCCTCGACGCGGAGCTGGAGCGGGTCCTGCTCGAGGTCCGCTCGCTGCCCCCCGTCGGCTAACCCTCGAACGCCTCGTCGGTGATCTCGAGCCCCTTGTCCACGATCGCGAAGGCCTCGAGGAGCTGGTCCTCGGTGATGCACAGGGGCGGGTTGCACATGAAGCTGCCCCAGCGAATGAAGGTGAACAGGCCCTGCTCGCGGAAGAAGGAGCCCAGGCGGGCCATGGCCGGGTGGGAGCCGTTGTAGGGGGCGATCGGCTCGCCGGCGGCGTTCTTTTGCACGTCGATCATGCCGAACAGGCCGATCTGGCGGCCCTCCTTCATGGAGGGGTGCTTGGCCTGCAGGCGGTCCATCTCGCTCCGCATGACCTTCCCCATGGCGACGGCGTTCTCGAGCATGCCCTCGCCGATCAGGACGTCGATCACGGCCTCGGCGGTGGCCAGCGCCAGGGCGTGCGAGTTGTAGGTCAGGCCGCCCCAGAACACCTCGTCGCGGAAGTGGGCGGCGATCGGGTCGCTGACCCCCATGGCGCCCAGGGGGATGTAGGAGCTGGTGAGGCCCTTGGCCATGGTCACGATGTCGGGCACCACGTCGTAGTGCTCGAAGGCGAACAGCTTGCCGGTGCGGCCGAAGCCGCACATGACCTCGTCGCACACCAGCAGGATCCCGTACCGCTCCAGCAGCTTCTTGAGGCCCTGCAGGTAGCCGCGCGGCGGCGGCAGGATCCCGTTGGTGCCGGTCACCGTCTCGATGAACATGGCGGCGATCGTGTCGGGCCCCTCGTACTCGATCACCTCCTCGAGGTACGTGAGGTTGTTCTTGGCCTGCTCCTCCTCGGTCTCGCCGAAGGAGTAGGTGTAGGGGCGGGGGTCCATGACGTGGACGAAGCCGGGGCCGCCCGGCTCGTTGGGCCACCGGCGCGGGTCGCCGGTGAGCTGCATGCAGGCGTTGGTCGCGCCGTGATAGCTGCGGTCGCGGCTGAGGATCTTCTGCCGCCCGGTGTACAGGCGGGCCGCCTTGATCGCGTTCTCGTTCGCCTCGGCGCCGCCTAGGGTGAAGAAGAAGGTGTTGAGGTCGCCCGGCACCAGGTCGGCCAGCTTCTTGCCCAGCCGGGCCCGCACGTCGGTCGCGGTGCCGGGGAAGGTGTAGATCAGCGTGTCGAGCTGCCGCTTCATGGCCTCGATCACCCTGGGGTGACCGTGGCCGATGTTCACGCTCATGAGCTGGCTGTTGAAGTCGAGGATCCGCTCGCCCTCGGGGGTGTACAGGTAGATCCCCTCGGCCCGGGCGATCGGCAGGGGGTTCACCTTCCCGGTGGCGGCCCAGGTGAACATCGTGTGCTGCCGGCACAGGTCGATCATCTCTTGGCTGTTCATGTCGTCTCTCCGGTCCCCGGCTCAGGGCGCGGCGGGTTGCGTCGCCAGCCCGCGCTCCTCGGGGGTCCCCTTGATGATGTTGTCGAGCACCAGGGCCAGCAGGGCGGCCACGGCCATGCCGGTCTTGCCGAGCGTGTTGATGATGTCCTCGAGCCACTTCCAGCGATTGGGTGGGGCCTCGGGGGGAGCGGCCGACAGGACCGCCACCGCCTCGTTGAGGGCCACCACCCGGCCGGGGTCGGCGCCGGTCGCCGTGTTCGCGCCAGCGTACACCGTCGCCAGGCGATCGCGGACGGCGCGGGCCTCGGCCACGGTGGCCTCGGCCGTGAGGCCGAGCAGCGCCAAGGCCTGGGCGTCGGGGTGCACCTGGTCCTCGGCGCCGAGCGGCCGCACCTCGCCGGCGGGCGCGGGCGCGAAGCTGACGGGGTGGGCGTTGAAGTACTCCGGCACCGACAACCCCATGAAGAAGGCGAACCCGAGGATGAACAGGTTCCGCGAGCTGTTGAGGTCGACCAGCTGCAGGTTGGAGAGGCCGACCGCCGCGATCATGCCGAACAGCGCGCAGTACATGCCGCCCACGATCGGCTGGGGGATCGCGGTGAACAGGGCGCCGAACTTGCCGATCGCGCCCAGCAGCAGCATCAGCAGCGCGCCCGCCTGCACCACCCGGCGGCTGCCCACCTTGGTGAGCCCGATCGCGCCGATGTTCTCGCTGTACGAGGTGGTGCCGTTGCCGGTGCCGATCACGCCGGCGATCAGGCAGCCGATGCCCTCGAAGGTGATCCCGCGGTTGACCAGGCGGGCGTCGGGGCGCGGCGCCCCGGCCAGGCGAGCGCAGGCGAAGTAGTCGCCGATCGACTCCACGAGCGACGCCATGTAGCCGGCGATCATGCCCACGAAGGCCGCCATGCCGAAGGCGGGCCAGCCCCACTGGAAGGGATAGGGGACGCGCACCCAGGGCGCGGCCGCGACCCCCGCGAACGACACTTGGCTGGGGTGGTCGGCGCCGTACACGCCGGTCGCGGTGAGCACGCCCGCCGTCCCCCAGGCGATCAGCAGCGCCAGCAGGATCGGGTACAGCATGAAGGCCCGGTGGACGCTCCGTAGCACCTGCGAGAACAGGATGATCAGCGCGATCGTCAGCCCGCCCATCCACCAGTCGGTGCCGGCGATCGGGGCGCCGAACTTGAACAGGGCGAGGCCGATCAAGGCGATCGTGGGCGCGATCGTGATCGGGCCCACGAACTTGAGCACCCGCCCGGCGAGGCCGGTCAGGCCCATGGCGATCTCGACCAGCGCGCCCAGGATGATCGCCCCCTGGACGTGGTTCATGCGCACCTGCCAGCCCTGGTCGGCGAGGTGGGCCATGCCGCAGATGGCGAAGGTGGGCGCCAGGAAGGAGAAGGTGCCGCCCTGCACGATCGGCAGGCGGTTGCCGAACGTCGTCTGCAGGAGGGTCGTCACCCCCGACACGAAGAACATGGTCGCGATCAACAGCGCCAGGTCACGCGCGCCGTCGGCGGTCTTGGGGTCGATCCCGAGGGCCGGCGCCAGCAGCAGGGGGATCGCGACGGTGGAGCCGAACATGGTGAGGTAGTGCTGGAACCCCAGCGCCACCGTCTCCCCGGGCGGCGGGGCGTCCTCGATCGAGTACAGCAGCCGCAGCGAGCCGGTCCCTGCGTTCCCCGTAGGCTCGGTCTCGGGCGGTGGCGCGTCTGCGGGCTCCGTCATCGGCGCTCCTGGGTGGCTGGCGGGCCGGCTCTTCATAGCAGACGTCGGTCGCAAGTCCAGGAAATTCCTGGCCTCCAGGGCCGCTGCCGCCGCCCCAGCCCATTCGAAATCCGGTCGCCGCTCGCTTAGGATCCCCCCCTCGATCCCGCCCCACGGAGGAGACCCCCATGAGCGTCCTGATCAAGAACGGCCGCATCGTCACCGCCACCGACGACTACTTCGCCGACGTGTTCATCGACGGCGAGAAGGTCGCCCTGATCGGCAAGGAGCTGGCCGTGAACGCCGACGAGGTGATCGACGCCAGCGGCAAGCTGGTGATCCCCGGCGGGATCGACGCCCACACCCACTTCGACCTGCCGTTCGGCGGCACGTTCTCCAACGACGACTTCGACACCGGCACCAAGGCGGCCGCCCACGGGGGGACGACCTGCATCGACTTCGCGGTGCAGACCAAGGGGAAGTCCACGATCGAGGGCCTCGACACCTGGCACGCCAAGGCGGAGGGGAAGGCCACGATCGACTACGCCTTCCACATGATCGTCACCGACATGCCCGAGGAGCGGCTCCCCGAGATGGAGCGCCTGGCCGAGGAGGGGGTGACCTCCTACAAGCTGTTCATGGCGTACCCCGGGGTGCTGTACGTGGACGACGGCACCCTGTACCGCGCCTTCCGCCAGGCGGGCGAGAACGGCACCCGCATCTGCATGCACGCCGAGAACGGGATCGTGATCGACGAGATCATCAAGGAGGCGGTGGCCGATGGGAAGGTCGACCCCAAATACCACGCCCTCACCCGCCCCACCCGCATGGAGGCCGAGGGCGTCTACCGGTCGATCGCGATCGCCGAGGTGGCCAAGGTCCCCCTGTACATCGTGCACCTCTCCTGCTCCGACGCCCTGGAGGAGGTCAAGCGGGCCCGCCTGCGCGGGGCCGACGTCATGGCCGAGACCTGCCCGCAGTACCTGCTCCTCGACCAGAGCTACTACGAGCGCGACGGCTTCGAGGGGGCCAAGTGGGTCATGACCCCGGCCCTGCGGGAGAAGTGGAACCAGGACGTGCTGTGGAAGGGCCTCGACATGGGCCACCTGGCGAACGTCGCCACCGACCACTGCCCGTTCTGCATGAAGGGCCAGAAGGACCTGGGGCACGGGGACTTCCGCAAGATCCCCAACGGCGCCCCGGGCGTCGAGAACCGCATGAGCCTGATGTACCACTTCGGGGTGGTCGAGGGCCGGATCTCGCTCAACCGGTTCGTGGAGCTGACCTCCACCGCCGCGGCCAAGACCTTCGGCCTGTTCCCCAAGAAGGGCACGATCGCCGTGGGCAGCGACGCGGACATCGTGGTGTTCGACCCCGAGCGCAAGGAGACGATCAGCGTGGACAACGAGTTCA
>JAWLGW010000005.1:0-22245 GCA_041690735.1 Planctomycetota bacterium | reverse complement strand
GAGCTGCCGCTCCCGATGCCGATCGAGGGGCCGTAGTGGACTTCGACCCCGCCCGCGCCCCGGTCGCGCCGCGGCCCGCCGCGTCGGTCCTCTTACTGCGGGCCGGCGCGGGCGGCGCCGCCGAGGTGTTCTTGCTCCGCCGCCACCGCGGGGCCTCGTTCATGGCCCGGTCGTTCGTGTTCCCGGGCGGGGCGGTCGACCCCGGCGAGGAGGACGATCCCCGCCGGGCGGCGGCCCGGGAGCTGTTCGAGGAGGCGGGCGTGTTGCTCGCCGACCGTCCGGTGGACGACGCCGAGCGGGCGCGGCTGCGGCGCGCCGCGGCCGCGGAGGGGACCGACTTCGCGGCGCTGCTCGCCGAGGCGGGCCTCACCCTGCTGCTCGACCGGCTGGAGCCGTTCGCGCACTGGGTCACGCCCTCGGCCGAGCGCAAGCGGTTCTCGGCCCGCTTCTACACGGCGCTCCTCCCCCAGGGGCAGACGCCCTCGTTCGACGCGGTGGAGACGGTGGACGAGCTGTGGGTCACCCCGCAGGAGGCCCTGGCGCGCAGCGCCGAGCTGCGGCTGCCTCCCCCGCAGCTGCGCATGCTCACCGAGCTGACGGAGCCCGCGGCGGAGGGGCCGGAGGCGGTGCAGGCCTGGGCCCGCGCCCGGGCGCCGCACGTGCGCCCGATCGTGCCCCGCCTCCTCCTCGACGAGGCGGCGCCCCAGGGGTTCTGCCTCCTGTGCCCCTGGGACCGCGACTACGAGCGCGGCCAGGGCGAGGGGGAGCCCTTCCCGCCCGGCCACCCCTTCGGCGGCGGCGCCAGTCGGTTCGTCCTCGACCGGGACGGCGCCTGGCGGCACCCCCTCGACGCTGGCTGACCGCCAGGTGGCCTGTACCTGCTGCGCGGGTGACGCAGGGCCCGACCCCGAACCGGTTGGGCGGCGGCCCCATCAGCGTGGAGCGGACGCGGCGCGCTCGGTGGTGGTCACCTCCGCCTGCCGGGGCCCGAACAGGCGGTCGAAGTCG
This sequence comes from Planctomycetota bacterium, assembly GCA_041690735.1. Lineage (GTDB taxonomy): Bacteria > Planctomycetota > J058 > J058 > J058 > JAWLGW01. The sequence goes on along the minus strand of JAWLGW010000005.1, from coordinate 21,237 downwards.
TGCACCCGGCCGCGGGCCACGAACCAGCGGGGCTGCGGCGGGAGCGCCTCGCTCAGCACGCTCAGCTCCCGGCGCGCGGCGGGGAAGCGCAGCCGCGCCACGTCCGCGAGCGAGTGGAACACGTGGGAGGTGCTGAGCGGCGCGCGCCGGTTGCGCCGCGCGCGCGCCACCGCCTGCGGGTACAGAGCCGTGTAGGCGGGGGAGAACCAGGCGAAGGCGGCGACCCGCAGGTCGTGCTCCGTCCCCTTCGCGTGGCCGAACAGCTGGCGCTCGTCGTCCAGCAGGTTCTCGCCGTGATCCGACGCGTACAGCAGCGCGCTGGTGAGGTCGGGGCGCGCCTCCAGCCGCTCGATCACCTCCGCCAGCACGTGGTCGGTGTAGCGGACGGTGTTGTCGTAGGCGCTCCCCAGCCGCTCGCGTCTGCTGCCGCGGACCGGGAACGCGGCGAAGTCCGCTGGATACCGGTTCTGGAACGCGAAGTGGCTGCCCATGGTGTGGAGCACCACCAGGGCGCGGTCGCCCGGCGCGCGCAGGCGATCGGCCACCTCCGCCACCGGCGACACCAGGGCGCCGTCGTGGCGACGCTCGAAGTAGCGCACAACGTGCGCCTCGTCGGCGAAGCGGTGAATGAAGCCGCCCCAGTGGCTCACCTCCTGGGTCGAGAACCAGTAGGTCCGGAAGCCCGCCTCGGCGAAGGCGCTCACCACGGAGCGGGCGCCCAGCGCCTCCGCCCGGTCCGCCGCCGTCTTGGGCGTGATCATGAACGGCACCGACTCGCTGGTGGAGGGCGACTGCGTCACCATGTCGGTGAACGAGATCAGGCCCGGCTTCCTCGCCAGCCGGGGCGAGGTGTCGCGCCAGTAGCCGTTGAGCCCCCACCGGTCGGGGCGGCAGCTCTCGCCGATCACCAGGACGTACAGCTCCGGCCCCGAGGGGGCGTCGGCCGCCCGGGCGACGCCGAAGGGGCGCTCGTCGCGCTCGGCGAAGGCGCGCTCCATCTCCCGGTGGAGCAGACAGGTGACGGTGAGCTGCGGGATCACCCCGAAGGGGCTGCTGGTGTCGTGGGTCGCCACGTCCAAGGCCGCCCGCTGCCAGCTGGCATCCAGGCTGCGGACCTGACGGGCGGTGACGCCCGCGTACAGGAGGACCAGGAGCGCCAGCGGGAGCGCCGCCCAGCGGCGCCGCGCCGGCAGCGTCTGCCCGCGCAGCCGCCACAGGCACAGGCCATAGCAGGGCAGGAACAGGCCCAGCGCCACCAGGAGCTGTGGCGCGTAGGCCCGCGCGAACTCGGGCGCGTCCTGCAGGTTGTAGGCGACCACGCTGAGGTAGCTGCTGGTGAGGCGCGAGTCGAGCACGGCGATCAGGAACAGGTCCGCCAGCACGACCACCGCGAAGGGCGAGGCGGCGACGAAGAAGACCAGCGGTCGCCGGGCGAGGAGCTGCAGCGACACCAGCGACAGGAGCGAGCTCAGGAGCAGCCAGGCGCCCACCGAGTCCCACCGGCCCCCGGAGCGCAGCTCGAGGTTGTACAGCAGGACCGGAGAGAGCAGGTACAGGTTGCCCAGGACCAGCCAGCGGTGCTCCAGGAGCCAGCGCCCGGCGCGGCGGAGGGCCGGCGCCTCCCGGCCGTCGGCCGCGCGCCTACGGTCGCCGACCTGACCTCCCGCGCTCCGCTGTCGCTCCGCCATGGGGCACCTCCTCGCTCGCTCGGCAGGGACGGCGCCCGATCCGAACGGCGTGCCACGACGACGCGCCGCCCGTTGGCCGAGCCCGCCGCGCGGGGAGCGCGCGCAGCCGCGCAGGAGGCGCGTCGAATTCCCCCCGGGCGCGGCGCGCACGGCGAGCGGTGGCGCCGCTCGATCAGGTGGGGACGACTCTGCGCTGTCGGGCCTTGCCCGTGCCCGCGGGACGTCGAGGGCGCTGTCGCTCGAGCGGCAGCGCCTTGCACCCTCGAGGAAGGGGTGGGGGCGAGGAGCTTTGCGCCAGCGGTGTCGCCGTCAGGGCGCGGTGGCGCCCGACACCGAGCCGGCGGGGAACAGGAACCCGAGCACGCGCCCCACGCGCCCCCGCCAGGCGGACTCGGTGTGCGCGGCGCCGACGTCCACGAGGTGGCCGAGGTCGCCGCCCAGGGTGTAGCCCTGCCGGAGGAGGGCGTCGCGCACCCACAGGGTGTGCTCGAGGCTGTCGGCGCTGGGCCCGGCGGTGCCGCTGTCGAGCCACACGCGCAGGTCGCGCCGGGGCCCCGCCGCGAGCACGTCCTCGACCCACCGCCGCAGCCAGAAGGAGCCGGACAGGCTGGCGGCCTGCCCGAACACGTCGGGGTGAGACCAGGCCACGTGCAAGGAGACGATCCCGCCCAGCGACGAGCCGAGGACGGCGGTGTGCTCACGTCCGGCCAAGGTGCGCAGGTGCGCGTCGACCCACGGCTTGAGCTCCTCGGTGAGGAACCGGCCGTAGGCCGCGGCGTCGCCGCCGTCGGCGTCGGGCACGTACTCGCGCATGCGGACGGCGGTGTTGCCGACGCCCACCACGATCAGCTCCTCGAGGCGACCCGCCTCGATCAGGCGGTCGAGGGTCTCCTCGACCTTCCAGCTGCCGAAGGGGCCGCCGGCGCCGAACAGGTTCTGCCCGTCGTGCATGTAGACGACCGGGTAGCGGCGAGCGGGCCGGCGGTCGTAGCCGCGGGGCAGGTAGATCAGCACCTCGCGGGCGTTGCCGAGGTGGCGCGAGCGCCAGTCGGAGACGCGCACCACGCGGCCGCCCTCCGGCCGGGTCAGCAGGTCGAGGTCGGGAGCGCCCGGGTGCAGCCGCCCCTCGGCCAGCGAGAAGCTGCCGTATCCGGTGCGATACCAGGCGCCGCCCGCAGCCGTGTCGCGGCGCCCGGCGCGGTCGTGGAGCATGAGCTCGAGCTCACCGAGGTCGGTGGTGACCTCCCCTTCCCACAGCCACTCCCCCGCGTCGCGCCCCGGACCGGCGCGCCGCAGGTCGACCTCGGCCTCTTGCCCTGCGCTCACGCGGTAGCGGAGCGCCACCTGGCTGAAGCCCGACAGGTACCGCACGCGCACGCGGCGCTGGCGAGACGCGCCGGGCGCGCGTCCGTCCTGGACCGCCGAGACCCACCGCTGGTTCCCGGGGTCGCCCAGCGTCTCCGGGTCGTTCCACCGGACGAGGAACACGTAGCGGTAGGACGCGCCCGGCGGCAGGGCCACGGTGAGGGTCCAGCGGTGGTCGGGGCCCGGGACCATGCGCAGGGCCCGGGTCGGGTCGCCGCCGCCGAGCTCGGGTCGGTCGCCCAGGAGGTACAAGCTCTCGCCCCACCGGGTCGGGTGCTGGTGCTCGAACCGGAGCTGTACGACGTCGGTCGCCCGCGCCGGCAGGGCGAGGACGAGCAGGGCCAGGGGGATCAGGGAGGCGCGGAGGATCGGGGGCACGGCCAGCTCCTAACGACCGAGGAGAGGCGGACCGGCGGCGATCCGGACAGGGACTGAGCCCTTGTGAAGGAATGGCTTAGGGCGTGCGATCAGCGCACAAACCCTGCTCAGTCGTCCGCCACCGCCTCGCCGCCGGGGGCGTAGGGCCGGAGGGCGCCCAGCGAGCTCAGGCCGCGGACCGGGAGCGCCAGGCGGAAGGTGCAGCCTCGCCCTGCGACGTCGCGCCGCTCCAGGCTGCCCCCGTGCAGCTCGGCGGCGTGCAGCGCCAGGCGGAGCCCCAGCCGGAAGCCGTTGGCGTCGCGGCCCTCCGGGGGGGAGGAGTCCTCCGCCTCGGGGGCGGCGGACCCCGGGCCCGTGGCGGGGTAGCCCTCGCAGCCGTCCTCGACCTCGACCACCGCGCGGCTCCCTTCGCGCAGGGCGCGGACGGTGACGCGCCGCCCGGGGCGGCTGTAGCGGGCGGCGTTGTCGAGCAAGCTGCGCACGGCCGCGCGGAGCTGTCCCTCGTCGGCCTGCAGCTCGAAGTCCTGCGGGACCTCGAGGCGCAGCGAGACGCCGCGGGTCCGGGCGACGTCCTCGACCTCGCTCGCCACGTCCTCCACCAGCGGCCGCAAGCGCACTCGGGCCAGGGCGGGCTCGCTGACCGCCAGCAGGCGCCAGGCGCTGACCGTGGCCGTCAGGCGCTCGTGCAGCTCGGCGAGGGCGCCGCTCACCTCACGCAGGGCGGGCGAAGGACCCGACGCCTGCCGCCGAGCCAGCTCGAGGCCCAGCACCGCCGCGTGAAGGGGGGACCGCAGGTCGTGGGCCAGGAAGCTGTAGCGCTCCAGCGCCTCGTGCCCGGCCCGCGCCTGCTGCGCGCGCGCCCACCCCCGGCTCGCCTCGGAGATCCCGGCCAGGAGCGCCGCCGTCAGATCGCGGTGCTCGTCCGGCGAGAGGGGGCGGTCCTGGGCGGCCGCCACCTGGAGGATCGCCTGGTGCAGCCGCGCCGTCACCTGCGCCGCCGAGGGGGGATCCGCCCCGGCGCGGCTCAGCAGCGAGCGGCGGAGGGCACCCAGCGCCTGGACCAGCGGCGGGGGGGCCGCCGCGGCCTGCTGCTGGCTCGCCGCTTGCCGCACCGCGTCGTGCTGCTGTGTGAGGAAGGTGAAGAGATCCATGGCCGCGCGGGATTAGCAATCTCCTGACCGCAGTCGTGGTCCGGATCCAGGGGAGTTAGCACCTGCGTTCGGGGCACGCCCGCCCCGGCGGGGCAGCGCCGCCTCGCGTCCAGGTCATGTCGACGCCTTGTCCCCTTCCGTTGCGCGGGGTCGCGCGGACCCGTACCCTCGCACCGACCGGCGGACGTCTTAACGACAGCCTCGGGGGGCTGATGCTAGTGATCCGGGACGCGCAGCTCGAGGCGCTGCGTCGGGATGTGGCGATCCGGGCGCTCGCGCAGGCTCACGGGGAGCTGCGGCAGGAGCTCGGAGCCGCGGGGTTTCGGACCCGCGCCCACCAGGCCCTCGACCTCGCCGCCGCTCGCGGGTTCGCGGGTGAGGACGGCGAGCGCTTGGCCGAGCTGGCCTTGTCGCTGGGGCCTGGCTTCCCCGACGAGCTCCCCTGGGCCGCCGCGATCCTCGGGTGGAGCGCGCCGCCGACCAAGAAGCTGGCCGCCCTCGAGGAGCGGGCGGTGCGCGAGCAGCTGGCGCGGCTGGAGGGCGGCCAGTAGCCGTGCAGCACCAGGTCCGGATCGTCTCCGTCGAGAGCCTCTCCAACCCCGGCGGCCCGATCTACCCGGGTGAGAAGGTGCAGGTCACCCTGGCGGTGACGCCGCAGCCGACGACGGACAAGGTCAAGGCCGCCAAGCTCAAGGTCGACTGCGGCGGCTTTCGCCGCGGCGCCAAGAAGGTCGAGTCGAAGGGAGGCGAGCTCACCCTCACCCGAACCGTGGGGGAGCCGGGCACGTATCCGGTGACCTTGATCGACCTCGTCAACTGCACCGCGGCGGGCGGCAGTCAGCTGGTGGTCGAGCCCCTGCCCACGGTGTTCCTCGACAGCATCCCCAACCAGTACGAGGTCCCGCGCGCCAACCAGGGCGACGCCAAGGGGTACCGAGTGGGGAAGGTCAACCTGCGGGTCAAGCTCGACAAGCCGGCCCCGAAGGGGGGCGCCTCGGTCGACCTGGTGAGCGCGGCGATCAAGGGCGGCAAGAAGACGGCCCGGATCAAGGAGGGGCTGTCGGACGCGCCGGTCACGGTGGAGCTCGTCGCCGGCACCGGGCACTCCCAGGAGCTGAAGCTGGACGACGCCAAGGGGTGTCAGCTCCCGCGCAGCTCCGCCCGGCAGATCGGCCCGGTGCTCCCCGAGGGGACCTTGTCCTGGGCCGAGCCCGACGGCGCGAGCAAGCAGTACTCCCCCGGCACCAAGCCGCGGCTGAAGGTGACCCTCGACTATCCGGCGCCCGAGTCGATCAAGGTGTACGTGAGCGGCGAGTGCCTGGTGGCAGCCAAGCACACCGACGGCAAGGAGCGCACCTGCCGGGCGACGATCCGCAAGGACCGCGCCGAGGTGATCGTCGAGCCGCAGCTCGACCCCAAGAAGAAGGCGAGCACCTACCCCCTCACCCTGGAGACGAAGCACAAGAAGGACTTCCTCCCCCAGCAGGGCAGCCACCAGGTCGAGGTCGACTTCGCGCCCCAGTACCAGGTGAGCTTCCCCGAGCGGTGGATCGAGCCGGACAAGAAGCACTACCACCAGGGGGAGCAGGTCGCGGTCACCGTGGTGATCGACCGCAACGCGGAGGACCCGAACAGCTCGGGCCTCACCCTCGCCACCCTGGAGCTGAAGGCGAAGGGGGGCGCGGCGCGCAGCTGGGACGTCACCTTCGAGCCAGGCGCCGCCCAGCACACGATCGAGGGGATCGCGCTGGAGGAGCACGACCTCGCCACCACCTTCAAGCTCACCCCGGTGAAGGAGAAGGCGACCAAGGGGGACAAGGTCGAGCGCAAGCTCAAGGTCCACCAGCTCAACGAGGTCTACTTCAGGGGCACCGACCCCAAGAAGGGCCCCTTCTTCGAGGGGAGCGTGATCGACCTGCGGGTCCGGCTGAAGTACCCGTGCGACGGCCTGGACCAGGCGAGCGCCATGGTGGCCGACGTGGTCGAGGCAGACTCCACCAGCGGCGTCCTGGCGGGCCCCGAGAAGCGCCTCCCGGTGGAGATCGCCGACGGGCAGCGTGACGGTCGGGTGCAGGTCACCCTCGGCAAGCTCGCCGCCGGCAAGGAGGCCCGCCTCAAGCTGGTGGCTCACCAGCAGCAGGGGCAGGGGGGGACCACCGAGGAGGTGGACCGGTTCCGCTTCGGCAAGCCGAACGACAAGGAGCACCCCTCGGAGCTGGTCCTCGACCTGAGCGACAAGCGGGAGCTGTGGTTCGGGGAGGAGAAGCCGCACCTGGAGGCCGACCCGGAGGTGACCGAGCCGCCCTTCTACACCGGCGAGAAGGTGGTGGTCCCGGTGCGCCTCAGCACGCCCGTCGGCACCGACTGGCAGGGGAAGCCGATCGCCAAGGTGGTGTGCCACCACCACGGGACCGCGGTCCCCACCAACGACTCCACGGTGACCACGGGCGACGTGCAGCCCCCCGACCCGCCGGCGCCCCCGGACCCGAACGACCCGCCGCCGCCCGCGAGCGGCGAGCCGGTGGCCATGCAGGTGGCGGTGCCGGTCAAGGTGCCCAGGGGCACCAAGGCCAAGGCCTCCAAGAAGCCCACTACCGGCCGTCCCAAGGTCGACCTGTCCTTCTCCTTCACGACCGAGCAGGCGGGGGCGTTCAGCGCGCGCGCCGGCAAGAAGAAGGGGCTGAGCCGGACGTCGAAGCCCGCCTCGCTCACCTTCCGCAGCGGGCCGGCCCCGCTGCCGGTGCTGGCGGACCCGCCTCTGCGCACGCCCGAGGGCGGGACCGAGAAGGTCCCCGAGCCCGTGGGGCTGTACGTGTTCGCCCTGGGGGAGGAGGTCACCCTGCGGATCGGCGCCGAGGACGACCTGCGTCCGCCGGGGCCGACCACGCGCTCCGACGGTACGCAGGTGGACGGGATCGAGTTCGAGGTGTTCCTGGAGCGCGAGAAGGGGACGGCGCCCAGGGGCGGGGGCTCGGCCCCGGCGAAGGTGAAGGTCGGCGCGGGCTCCTACACCCTGGCCGACTGGAAGGCGGGCAAGAAGGCGGCCGAGCTCACCTTCAAGCTGGACCACCTGAGCGACGGCCCGGTGGTCGACCCGCAGACCGGGGTGCCGGGGCCGGAGCCGATCGACCGTCTGGTGGTGCGCAAGGTCGTGCCGCCGCCCGGCGGGGGCAAGAAGAAGACGAATCCAGCCGCCGAGCCCCTGCCCGAGCAGGTGCTCGAGCTGCGGGTGCTGGGAGAGGCGCAGGTCGGGTTCAGCGCCGCCGAGAGCTGGATCACCCGTCAGGGCGAGACGGAGAAGGTGGGGACCCTCCACCCTGGCGACACCGCCACCTTCCGGCTGGCGCTCACCGGCGCCAGGCCCCGCAGCCACGGCGGCGGCGGCGGCGGCGGCGGCGGCGACCTGCGGGTCCTGTTCACCAGCACCCCCGCCGGCGCGATCAAGCCGCTGCCGCTGGTCGCGGGCCAGGACGGCACGCAGATGCCGCAGGACTACGACGCCACCGCCCGCGGCACCTGGATCACGATCCCCGGCGGCAGCAGCTGGCGCGGCGAGGAGATCACCTTCGACGCCTTGCTGGAGAAGCGCGCTACGCACGTGGGGCTGGCGGCCAAGGGGCCTGGGGGCGGAGGCGGCGGGGGCGGCGGCAAGGCCAAGTTCACCGTCCCCGAGGCGCAGCGCGAGCTCCAGATGGGCGTGGGGCGGACCGTGCAGTTCGCGCCGGTGGACGAGGGGCAGGGGCTGTGGTTCTCGCCTGACCGCGCCGTGTATCCGGAGGAGAAGGTCACCTTCCGGTTCAAGCTCAACGACGTGGCCCAGCCGGGCGAGGTCCTGTGCTGGATCCAGAGCAAGGCCTTCGGTCAGCACCGGCAGATGCCGCCGCTTCGGGGCGACGACGGGCAGCCGGTCAAGGACCCCACCACCGGCAAGCCGAAGCGCATGGAGGAGACGCCCGAGACCAGGCACCTGGCCCAGCTGGTGGTGGACCTCGACGGGCTGCCGCTGCCCGGGATGTTGCAGGTGGTGGTCCCTCCCGAGGGTGACCCCGCCGAGGGCGACTTCTACGACCCCCAGCGCGGCGTGTTCGCCGTCTCCTTCGAGGTGTCGCTGCGGCCCCTGTTCGCCGACCCCAACCTGAAGGAGGTGTTCGACGTCGACCTGGTGGACGACCTCAAGCGCCGGTTCACGACCGGCGACAAGCAGCAGCTCAAGCTCGAGGTGCGGCCCCTGCCGATCGTGAAGTTCGCCCTCGAGCAGCCCGACCTCCCCGAAGCCATCGGGCCCTAGCCGGAGCCGCCGATGCCGCTGCCCCTGTCCCCCCTCGACCTGCTGCCGATCCAGGGCGCCACGGCGCAGGAGGAGCCGGTCCCGGAGGAGCCGCCGGCGCCGGCGCCGCCCACGCCGGTCGAGCGGCCGACGTACCAGACCGTGCAGCTGGCGCAGCACTTCGTGCACATCGAGCTGAGCGAGCCGCCGCCGCCCGCCGGCATGAAGATGCAGCTGCACAGCCTGTGCTTCCCGGAGGACCCCGACCTCGCGAACAAGCTGGTCGCCAAGGCGACCGCCACCACCGAGGAGCGCCGGCGGGTGGCGGCCCAGCGACACCCCTGGACCAACGCCCTGTCCCGGCACCACCAGGAGGCGGCGGAGCACGCGGCGCGGCAGCAGGCCCGGGTGCAGGAGGTGGTGATCACCCCTGACGACTTCCTGGAGAACCGCGGCGGCACGCTGATCTACGCGGTGATGGTCCAGTTCGACAAGGCCGCCCCCGAGCACCCGGTCCACGTCGTCCCCACCGTGGCCCGGCTGGCGACGATCCCTCGCGCCGACGGCGCGATCGCCTTCGTGTGGAACGACGCCCAGCAGCCGAACAACGGCTACCGCCAGTGGCGCCGGAGCGGCACCGGCGCCGCCGGCAGCTGGACGCAGGTGAACGACCTCGCCGAGGCGCGCGCCTACCAGCCCGGCAGCGGCGGCGGCAAGAAGAAGAAGGCCGCGCCGCCGTCGCTCCTCACCCTGCGGGCCAAGTCGGGCTGCCGGACCGAGCTGCCCACCGGCGACTCCCTGTCGGTCAGGGTCACCACGGGCGCGGTCAGCTTGCCGCCGGCCGACAGCGAGTGGTGGGTGCGCCCGGCCGCCTGGGAGGAGGACGCCAGCGGATGGACCGAGCTGCAGCAGCGGTTCGTGCGCGACGGCGTCGCCTACGCGGCGGGCGACCGGGTGATCGTGCGGGTGTACCGGACGCCTAAGGGAGACGGGGCCAAGCCGGACGACGAGCTGGACGGCGTCGCCAACCTGTTCCTGAGCGACGAGGAGCTGGCCGAGCTGAGCGCCGAGGAGAAGGCGGAGATGTTCCCCGCCTTCCCGCCCGCCAACGCCAGCCCGCTGCAGGAGCTGGTGTACCTCGCCAGCGACGGCTTCGCCCGGGTGCCGGGGCAGGGGACCAAGCCCGCGCACCACACCGTGAGCGCGGCGATTCCGGTCCGGTATCCGGTGCGGTGGGAGGAGGGGGAGGCCTACTCGCTCCCGATCGAGGTCGAGCTGCGCTACACCGGCCACGCCAGCCAGCTCAAGGTGATCAAGGCCCGGGTGAAGAAGGACGAGCAGGAGGCGACCAAGCGGGCCGGCTCGGCCGAGGTGCTGGTGAGCGTCGAGACGCCGCTGGCGGCGCGCAAGAAGCCGGGGGCCCCGCCGCCCCCGCCGGGGCCGCCTCAGGTCGGGGTGATCGGCGAGCTGGAGGTGGCGCGGCGCCTGGCCGAGGACGAGCTGGGGTTGACCAAGGACGGCGCCGGCTGGAAGGCGGACGGGAAGCTGGAGCTCCTCCACTGGAGCACCGCCCCCGCCGGCGCGGGCTCGGGGACCGCGAACGACCCGCTCGAGCCGCTCAAGGCCATCCTGCTGGTGGGCGCCGCCGGCGAGCAGGCCTTGCGGTCGCTGCAGCCGGCGCCGGGCGGGGGCGGGCAGGCGAAGGCCGCCACGCGGCCGGTGCTGTTCCTGGGCGACGACGAGGCCCAGGTCAAGCGCCATGCGGCGTCCACCGCGCTGCGGGTGGCCTGCCTCAAGCCGCAGGACGATCCGCCCCCGCCGGGCGGTCAGGGCGGCGGTCCGTCGGGCGGTCAGGGCGGTGGCCAACCGAGCGGCCCGCCGGTGCTGTCGGAGTGGACCCTCCTGGCGCGGGAGCTCCTGGTGGTGTCAGGGCTCAAGGCCGACTACAGGGCAGCCCCCGGCACCTCCAGCCGCGGGGTGCAGGTCGACGAGTTCCGGCGGGTGTACTTCGACCGGGGCGACGTCGATCGCGAGCACCGCTCCAAGCACCTGATCGCCGACGAGCTGGAGCTGCACGTCCAGTGCAACCCGCCCCCCCTGCGCATGTTCCACGCCATGGTCCACAGCGTCCTGTTCGGGCGGGACGACAAGGGCCTGTTCAAGGACTACCGGGCCGTGTTCGAGCCGGGCGAGTCGCGGGTGGCGGTCAAGGTCAAGCTGGAGGCGACGGCCCTCAACACCGACTCGCGCCTGTTCCTGGCCCTCCCCTGGGGGCCGCCCGAGCTGGTGCTGGGCTACCCGGAGATGTCGACCCAGAAGCTGGCGACGCTCAAGAGCGCGAAGAACCGGAAGGTCGTCCAGAAGATCAAGTACATCCACGAGGTGGACGGCCTGGTCGTCAAGGTCAAGGTGCCCAAGCTCCGGTTCCACAGCCAGAAGCCGGTGCTGCAGGACAAGGAGAAGAGGTCGCTCCTCGAGAAGTTCTGCGGGCTGTTCGGCGAGGACAAGGTGAAGTCCGTGGTGGGGCAGGGCGAGACGGTGGAGCTGCAGCTCGAGCTGAGCGAGCCCGCCAGAGCCGGCACCAAGGTGTGGATCGTGTCGGAGGCCTTCGGGGCGGGCCTGGCGAACATGACCTACGAGGTGGAGCTCCCCGAGGGGCAGACCGCCGCCACCTACGAGGTCACCGTGGGCGGCGGCGTGGGGGGCTCGCCGGTCCCCCTCGACATCCCGCTGCCGGTGACGGTGATCCCGGCCGGCACCTCGAACCTGTGCCAGGTCGACCCCGACTCCAAGGCCCACATCATTCACCTGGTGGTCGCCGCGCTGCCGGTGGTCAACCTCGCCTACCTGGAGCAGGACCCGGGCTGGGACGCCGAGGATGACGAGTACAGCGGGATCGCCGAGCTGTTCACGGAGGACGAGGAGGGGTACCAGCCCTCCTCGCCGCCCAAGTACGTGGGCGTGTACGAGGGGATCGACGAGCTGTTCCGCGACCTTGACGACCCGCCTCCGCCGCCGCCCCCGCCCGAGCGGGAAGAGGACGAGACGGATTACGACGGTGTGGCTGAGCTGTTCGACGAGGAGGCGGACGAGTACGGGATCGCCGCCATGTTCGAGGAGGCCGAGCAGGAGGCCCTCGAGCTCGACGTCGAGAACGAGAACCCGGGCGCCTTGCCGCTGCGGGCGACCAGGGCCAAGGGCAACGACGCACCCAAGGGCGGCGACGCCAAGGAGACCTGGATCTCGCCCCTCGACCCGTTCGCCGTGGGCGACACCGCCAAGGTCCGGGTGCTGGCGACCGCCCCGGTCAGCGGGGACGCTCCGGCCCGCCTCCAGCTGGTGAGCAACGCCTTCGACAGCCCCTACCCGGTGGAGCTCCAGCCGGGCGAGCTGCAGACCGTGGTCGAGGTCGCCTTCCGCAAGGAGGCGAAGCGCCAGTGGGCGGAGATCCGCCTCGAGCCGGTGTCGGGCTGCCTGGTGGGTCACCGGGCGATCCGGCGGGTGCGGCTGTACCCGCAGCGCCAGGCCTACCTGCCGCCGCGCATGTGCATCGCCCCCGGCAACCAGGCGTTCGTGGAGGGCGACTGCGCCACCGTCACGGCCCGGATCCTGCCGCCGGCGCCGGTCGGCGGCGCCGAGGTGGTGATCGAGGGACCGTGCGAGAGCACCACGATCGCCTTCGAGCAGGGGGAGTACCTCAAGTCGGCGTCGATCAAGCTCAACCGGGAGGCCGACACCCCCCAGCCGCTGGTGCTCAAGCCGAAGAAGGCCTGCAGCCCGAGCGACGGCCACACCACCTTCGACGTCATGGTCAAGACGCCCGAGGTGCAGCTGGCGGCGGAGCCGATCCAGGGCACGGACGCGCTGCGGATCAACGGGGACGCCTTCCTCCTCCTCGAGCTGAGCCATCCGGCCCCGGGGCCCAAGCCCTACGACGACACGTTCGACGACGAGGACGAATACGCCGGGCTGGACATGCTGTTCGAGGAGGACGCCTGCGAAGGGGACGGCACGGCCGTGGTCGTCTCGTGCCAGGCCTTCGTGCAGCCCGAGGTGGTGGTGCGGGCGCTCCCGGGCGAGGAGGCCGTGCGCGTCCCGGTGCGGGTCAAGCCGGACGCGGCCACGGACGCGCCTCAGGAGTACACGATCAAGCTGTCGCGGCCGCGGCGGGCAGCCCTGGGAGCGCGGGCCGAGCACACCGTGCAGGTCTACCCCGCCCCCTCGCTGCGGTTCGCGGCCAGCTGGATCGAGCCGGCGGCGCCGAACGCGCCCGACGGCAGCGAGCCCGCGCCCGACGAGCCGGGGCCTCCCGCCACCACCAACGCCGCCGGCGAGGTGGTGTTCAAGGTGGGGCAGGCGGCCAAGGTCACCCTCGAGGTGAGCGAGGCGCCCGAGGAGGACCTGACCTGCCTCCTCAAGAGCCCCGCCTTCGGCGCCAAGGTGTACGTGATCAAGCTCCCCAAGAAGGTGGGGAAGAAGGACAAGGAGACCAACGAGCGGGTCACGATCACCCAGCGGGTGGTGTTCGCGCGGGGCCACAAGCCGGAGAGCGACGGGATCACCCCCGAGAAGAAGATGCCGCTGCAGCTGTTCCCGCCGCCGGGGTGGCAGGTGGCGGACGAGCGCGGACTGCAACACGTCAACGTGGTCAACCCGGCCCTCGCCGAGCCGTGCCCGCTGGACGAGATGGGGCTGGTGGCGCTCTTCAAGGAGGAGCAGGAGCTCGAGGACCCGGCGCCCTTCGACGAGCCCTGCACCCTGAACCACGTGATGGTGGCGGAGTTCCACGGCAGCCTGGCGCTGGGGCCCAGCAAGCCGCACTGGCAGCAGAAGGCGCAGGAGAAGGAGCAGCGCAAGCTCGAGCAGGATCGGCAGCAGGGGCGGGGCGACGAGAAGGGCATGCGCAAGGAGGCCTCGCTGCGGCAGAAGCTGTTGCCGCTCGAGGCCTCGCAGCTGATCGTGCCCGAGCGAGGCCCCTTCCACCTGGTCCCCGACAAGCAGGTGGCCCTGGACGCCGGCGCCGAGGAGAAGGACATCCTCCTGTACACGCCGGGCAAGCTGCCGGTGCTGGAGGTGATCGCCGGGCCGGCGCCCGACCCGCTGGCCGAGCCCGCCGACCCCGACGATCCCTCGGTGATCTACCCCAACGACCCGCGCTACCACAGCACGCACATCTCGCTGCAGGTCAAGCGGGGCGTGTTCTGCCGCAACGAGTTCGAGGAGCGGCGGCGGGTGCCGCGCAACAAGGCTTTCGCCACCTTCCGCAACCAGCTGCTCAAGGTCATGGGCGGCGTCCCCGAGCTCCCGGCCGAGGTGGTGGCGCGCCGCCACCACCCGATCGTCAACCTGCGGCAGCGCGGCGGCTGCGCCCTGGCGACCCTGGGGATCGGCCCGCTCAAGCACCTCAGGAAGCACATCACCCACTGGAAGCACGTCTACCCGCCCTTCCCCGACCTGCGCCTGCACGCGGCCACCGACGAGGACCCGATCAAGCAGCAGCTGACGCTGATCCGGAAGCAGGAGCCGCAGGACGGCGGCGACCCCAGCGAGCGAGGCGGCGGCGGGCAGAGCCCGGGCGAGGACGAGACCACGCACGAGGGCTACGCCACCCTGTGCAACTTCACCGTGTTCCCCGCCGCGCAGGTGTGGGACTACATGGACGTCAACCCGCCCCACCTGTTCGACGACCTGCAGGGGGTGCAGGGGGTGCTGCCGCCCACCCTGGTGGCCAGCCTGCCCCCGGAGATGCGCTTCTCGCTGCTGGGGACCATGTACGACTGGCTGCTGGGCGCCGAGGCCGGCGCGGTGGGCGCGATCAACGACACGGTCGGGGTGGTCAACGAGGTCGGCACCGACGTCCAGACCACCAGCGACGACGTGTGCGGCGTCGTCAACGCCCTGGCCCTGGAGCGGAGCAGCGCGATCGACCCCAGCGCCGGGTGGGACCCCCAGAACCTGCGCCTGGGCGGGGTGCCGATCTCCTCGCTGATCAACATGATCAGCTTCCCGTTCATGAAGCCGCGGGAGTACGAGGTCGAGGTCCAGACCTGCGGCGTGCCCGACGTCGACCACCCCAACAGCGGCGGGCCCTGCGAGGCCCTCAAGATGCTGCTGAAGGTGTACCCCAGCGCCGAGTTCTGCATTCGGTACGAGTTCAAGGGGACGCCCGATACGCTGAAGTTCGGGGCCGAGGGGTCGGTGTACGGCGGGACCCCCGGCGAGCACACGATCAAGGACAAGGACGGCAACCCGGCGCGGGGGCTGAGCTGCGCCACCATGGTGCCCAACCCGGCCTACGACTCCAACGAGCCGATCAGCGACACCAACCAGGAATACGTCGAGTCGGGGACCCACCTGACGCCGATCGAGGTGGAGCAGGGGGCGCACGAGGCGCGGGTCCAGCGCCAGACGGGAGGCCCCACCGGAGTCAACCAGGGGCCCAACGAGGGGGTGGGCGAGGGCGAGGCGGGGCTCACCCGCACGACGCCCGGCGACGAGGTCCTGCAGGAGGCGCGGTTCCACGAGGTGGAGCGCGGGCGCACCATCGAAGACCCCAAGGCCGGCTGGCACGGCGGCGCCAAGCCGGGCGCCCCGCAGGGCTGGAAGCCCAAGCAGGAGCCGGGACAGAGCTACCCCCGCTCGCGGGTGTTCCACCCGGTAGGTCCCCCGGGCGACCCCTTCGGTGAGCCGATCGCCGACGAGCAGACGCCGCAGGACCTGCTGCGCGGGCTGATGCAGGAGTCGCTCGGGATCGGCCGCGAGACGCCGGGCATGGCGCTGGAGGCGACCATGAGCGGCGCCGCCAGCGGAGGGGCCCTGGAGGGCCTGCAGGACGGCGCCCAGGTGGTGCTCGACTCCATCTCGCGGATCCTCGAGACGGTCAAGCAGCTGGGCGAGGGCGCCACCTTCTCGTTCGGGTTCGGGGTGCGCCTGGAGCTGGCGTTCCTCGAGGGACGCCTGGTGTGGTACTGGGGCTGGAAGGAGCACGAGTCGCGCTACGTGTTCCCCTGGTTCCACCTCGACATGGACCTGATCCTGATGGCGATCAGGTTCCAGGTCGACGTCGGCTTCTCCCTGTCCGCCGGCTTCATTCGCTTCGAGCTGCTGATCTACCTGCGCCTGTCCCTGGACGCCTCGATCAAGGGCGGCTTCCAGACCGACCTCGACACCATCTACGAGCTGCAGCTCAAGCGGGAGCGCGGGGAGGCCAAGGGCAAGGACTGGCTCAAGGCGGCACTCCCCGAGTGGATCGACACCTGGCTGACGGTGCGGGGCCAGGCCGAGGTCGGGGTCAAGATCGTGCTGATCCACGAGCACGTGCTGTCGGCGGGGGCAGCCGTCAAGACGGGGCTGGAGCTGCGCTACCGGATCGCGCCCGGCCTCCCCTCGACCGAGGGGCACGCCGGCCGGCTGGGGATCGAGCACGAGCTGTACTTCCTGGGGGTGACCGCCACCTTCACCTTCACGATCATGGGCAAGGCGAAGCTCAAGCGGGTCGTGCGGATCATGGAGGGCAACCCGGAGGGGCTGCCCTGGAAGCGTGGCGCCCTGCCGAGCGGCGCCTCGCGCGCCTTCTGGAACGCGCGCAAGTCGCTCAAGGTGGCCTGGAACAAGATGCTCCACCACCGGCGCCGGATCCAGGCGGTGCTCGACAAGTGGGAGCAGCTGCAGCTGGGCATGGTCGCGAGCTCGACCCGGACGAACCAGGACGGCACCCCGCGCTACCCCTACACCTCCATCCCCCCCGGGTGGGGCTACACCGGCAAGCCCGACGACGAGGAGGAGCGGCGCAGCTGGGAGGAGAACAAGGACGCCTGGGACCGGCAGTGGGAGGAGTGCAAGTCGGCCTTCGCCGCTGAGGCCATGACCCGGGTGGAGCACCGCAAGAAGGGCGCCTTCAAGCGGGTGAAGCTGGAGGACCATCTGAGCAAGAAGGTGACCCGCGCCGAGCACCTGATCCACACCAAGCTGCTGAAGCGCATGAAGGCGCTGGCCGAGGCGGCGGACAAGATCCGCGCCCTGGAGGCCCTGGTCGACGCCGAGGAGCAGCTGGCGGACGACCGCGGCAAGGTCACCAAGGAGCTGATCAAGGACTGCGCCGCCATGGAGCGCGACCCGAACCTCAACTGGTCGCAGAACCGCTGGAACCAGCCGCTGACCGAGCTCGACCACCTGGTCCGCTCGATCGAGTACTACGCGGCGCAGCGCGTGAGCTGGTAACGCCATGGCGACCGAGACCTTTTACGTGCTGGAGCTGCGCGCCGAGGGGTGCGTGGCCGAGTTCTTCCTCAACGACGTGCCGGTGATCCGCCGCGGCGACGGCGACGGCCTGGGGCGCGAGCTCAACGGCCCGCACAACCACCTGCTGCGGCCGGGGCGCAACGAGCTCAGCGTGGTGATTCGGCCCGGGCCGCGGCCCAGCGAGGCGCTGACCGGCCCCGGCGGCCGGCGCCGGTGGGCGCCGCTCGCCATGGCGAGCGCCACGGCGCGCCTGGCGGCCTACCCCTTCGGGGCCGTGGTGGGCGGGCCCTCGGCGCGGCCGCTGATCGAGCTGGAGTGGCACAGCCCCGACGACGGGGAGCTCCGTCCCTGGCCGCAGGTGATCGGGGGCGCCGCCGACCTCGGCCCCCTGTGGGGCCCCCCGGTGTGGGCGGAGGCGCCGCAGCTCACCCTCGACGGGCGCACGCGCGCCGAGGTGCACGGCTTCCTGTCGGACCTCCATCAGGCGCTGGAGCGTCACGACTGGGAGGCGTTCTTCGCCGCCAGCCGCCCGCGCCTGGCCCAGATCGAGCGCGCCTATCAGCTCCCGGGCGGCTCCAAGGAGGGGCACGCCCGCAAGGTGTTCCAGGCGGACGCCACGCGGGAAGGCTTCGGGTTCGTCGCCCCCGACTCCGACAGCTACGACCTGCGCCTGTGCGGCGACGGCCGCCTGATCGAGTGCGTGGGGCTCGACTGGCAGCCCCTCCTCAAGGAGAACCCGCTGGGCGACGACGGGGCGCAGTCGCAGTACGATATGTTCCTGGCCAAGCTGGACGGGGCCTGGGCGATCGTCGCCTGATCCACATGAGTGACCTGTTCGATCCGACGGCGCTGGTGGGGCGGTTCCTGTTCTTCACCGGCAAGGGTGGGGTCGGCAAGACCACGCTCGCCTGCGCCACGGCCCTGGCGCTCGCGCGCGCGGGCGAGCGCGTCCTCCTGGTAAGCACCGACCCGGCCTCGAACCTGGCCGAGTCGCTGGGCGTGACGGTGGGGCCGTGCGCCGTGCAGGTTTCGGGCGTCCCGCTCCTGTCCGTCTTGAACGTGGACCCGGACCAGGCCGCCGAGGACTACCGTCAGCGCGTGCTCGCGCCTCTCGGAGGCCGCCGCGCTGCAGGAGGATCTGAGACGGGCGAAGATCGAGCCCTACGCCTGGGTCGTGAACGGCAGCCTCGCGGCGGCCGGAGCGCGAGACCCGCTCCTCGCTCGGCGCGCCGCCCTGGAGCGGGCGCAGATCGAGCGCGTGCGCGGCGGCCTGGCGACCAGGACCTTCGTCGTGCCCTGGGCCGTCGAGCCGCCGCGCGGCGTGCGCGGCCTGCGCGGGCTGGCGCAGAGTCGCGCAGCCACGGAGTGACGACGGCGGGATCAGGCGGGGCGACGCGGCGCTCCAATGCGAACAGCGCCGCGCCGAGCCGTCGCTCGTCGTCCACCTCCTTCCAAGGGCCGCGCCCCTCTCCCTGTTCGGTGTCCTCGGGGTCTCGGTGTCGCTGCCCTTCTGCTTCGCTTCGTGCGCGCCGAGGGCCCGCGGCCGACCCGCGTGCGTGGTCCGCAGCTCCTCCCCGACCCTTGCCAGTAAGTAAGCACTTACTTACTATCGCCGCATGGCGAAGCGGACCCGACGACCGGCGGCGGAGCGGCGCGAGGAGATCGCGCGGGCGGCCCTGCGGATCGCCGGCGAGCGGGGGCTGCCGGCGCTGACCACCGCCGCCCTGGCCGCGGAGGTGGGGCTGACCACGGGCGCCCTGTTCCGCCACTTCGCCTCGGTGGACGAGATCCTGCTGGAGGCCGCCCGCTACGGGGTGGCTCGGATCGATGAGACCTTCCCCGACCCCGCCGCGCCGCCCCTGGAGCGCTTGCTGGAGCTGGCGCGGAACCGCGTGCGCCTGCTGGGTGGGGACCCCAGCCTGGCCTGGCTGGTCCGCTCGGAGCAGGCCCACCTGGCCCTGCCCGAGGAGGGGGTCGCCCTGCTGCGCGACCTGGTCAAGCGCTCGCGCGCCTTCCTGCTGGCCGCGCTGCGCGACGGCGCCGCCGCGGGCGTGATCCGCGACGATGTCGAGCCCGAGCTGCTGCTGGTGCCGGTCATGGGGACCATTCACACCCTGATCGGCATGCCCGGTGTGCACGGCGCCGCCGCCAGGCGGCGTCACGCCCTGCCCGAGCGCGTCCTCGAGGCCCTGGCCCTCGTGCTGGCGCCGCCGCGGCGCGCGCCTGCGACCCGAGCTTCCACTTCCAGACGAAAGAGGAGTTGACATGAGCTTCAGCAGCGACAGCCTGGTCGGCCAGCTGGCGACCGAGCACCCCCTCTCCACCCGCGTCTTCGCTCGTCACGGCATCGACTTCTGCTGCGGCGGGGGCAAGCCGCTGCGGGATGCCTGCGCGGCGCGCGGCGTCGACGTGGACCACGTCCTCGACGAGCTGCGGGCCGAGCTGGAGCAGGCCCCGCAGGGTGAGACCCGCTGGGACGAGGCGCCGCTCGACGCCCTGATCGGCCACATCGTCGCCGAGTACCACCGGCCCCTCGACGAGGAGCTGCCCCGCATCGAGGCCATGGCGCGCAAGGTGCACCGCGTGCACGGCGACAAGGCGCCCGAGATGTTGACCGGCCTGCTGCAGACCTACCTGGAGCTGCAGGCGGAGCTGGTGCCGCACATGGCGAAGGAGGAGCAGGTCCTGTTCCCCATGATCATCCGGGGCATGGGCGTCATGACCGGGGCGCCGATCTCGGTCATGCAGCACGAGCACGACACGGCGGGGGACCTGCTGCGCCGGCTCCGCGAGCTGACGAACGACTACACGGTCCCGCCCCCGGCCTGCAACACCTGGCGGGCCCTGTGGCACGCCCTCGAGGCGCTGGAGGAGTCGCTCCACCAGCACATCCACCTGGAGAACAACGTCCTGTTCCCGCGCGCCCTGAAGAGCTGAATGGCTGAGTAGACGGGGCGATGCGGCGACTCTTGGCGTGCCCCTGCCAGGCTTGTTGCGGGCGCGGGCGCGGGCGCCAAGATCGGAACACGATACGGAGTCGCCCCTGTTACTCCCCCTCGACCTGCTCGATCTCCCCCAGCCCGGTCGTGCCGGCGTCGATCGGCGCGCCCGGGCGGGGAGCGTCGCCCACGGGCACGCCGTCGTAGCGCACCGCTGCGTCCTCGGGCGCGGGCGGCGCGAAGGGGTCGGGCGCCAGGTCGGGGCGCGTCGCCCGCACCGCGGCCGCCAGCCCCTCGGCGGCGGCGGAGAGCTCGGCGAACGGGTCCTCCACGTTGGCGTCGATGCCGATCAGGAGCGACGTCAGGCCGGCCACCGCCGCCCGTGGCTCGGGCGCCTTGCGGAAGCCCAGCCGGCGCTCGAGCCGCTCGATCCCGCGGCGGAGCTCCCGGACCAGGGGGTCGTCCTGGGGCCAGGCGGCGACGTCCTCGCGCAGGCCGCGCAGCGCGGCCATGGCGTCGCTCATGACCTCGGCGCCGTCGGGGTCCGCGCTCTCCTCCGCCTCACGCAGCTCCTCCCGCAGGTCGCGCAGGCGCGTGACCAGGGGGCTGAGGCGCGCCAGGACCTCGACCCGGCCCAGCAGCAGCTCCCGCGCCTCCGGTCCCAGCCGCTCGTCGAGCGCCGGCGCCAGGGCGCAGAAGGCGTCCGCCCAGGAGACCGACGGGAACGCCTGCAGGGTGGCGCGCGTCGGCGCGGGCGGGAAGTCGAAGGGGCGCAGACGCTCGAGGGCGATCAGCACCAGGTCCACGACCGCCGCGGCGGCCGGGAAGCGGGCCTCGGCGGCCTCGTACAGGACGTCGAGGAGGAGCGGGTCGCTGGGGCGGTCGAACAGGGCCTCGCGCAGGAGGCTCAGCGGGTTCGCTCGCCCGGTGGGCTCCGCCGCCTGGCGCCACAGGGCGCCCCAGCGGGCGAGGGGGTCCTCCTCGGCGCCGGCCGCGGCGAGCTCGTCCTCCGGGGCGCCGGTCCAGCGCCACAAGGCGCGGGCGGCGGTGGTGGTCTCGTAGTGGCGGGCCAGGAACGCCACGAGCTGCCGCTCGCGCTCCGCCTCGATCCCCAGCGCTGTCCCGTTCATGCGGTGCTCCTTGAGCCGACGCTCGGCGTGACCGCCGCGGGCTCCGTGCACTCCAGCGCCGCCACGATCCCGCCCGCC
>JAWLGW010000004.1:0-23115 GCA_041690735.1 Planctomycetota bacterium | reverse complement strand
TCAGCGTCGCCTCCTGCCTTCGTGCCCGTGCCCGTGCCCGTGCCCGAAGCGCGCCGGGCACGGGCACGGGCACGGGCACGAGAGAGAGAGACGTCGCAGAATCGCGCCCCCTCATTTAGCCGCTCAGCTCATGGTCCTGGTAGGCGTGCTGGTGGGGCGGACCGGGCGCGACCCACAGACGCCGCGCGACGGGCTCGGCCACCAGGGAGACGACGGTGGCGACCTCCTCGCCCGGTGCGTCTCCTGGGGCCCGGCACAGGGCGTGCGGCGGACCCTCCCGGTCGCGGAGGATCCGCTGGCAGGCGGCGACGTCGAGCGCGCCGGCTTCGGCGTGGAGCAGCTCGCGCAGCCGCGCCAGCCGGGCCTGGGAGTTGCGCAGCGCCTGGCCCGCGAGCCGCTCCTCGCGCTGGAGGCGCGGCGCCAGGAAGTGGTTGGTGTGCGCGAGCACGCCCTCCTCGGCCGGGAGCAGCGCCTGATCGGAGGGGGTGAGCTCGACCGCCTCGCCTTCCCCGCCGGCGTCCACCAGCAGCAGGGCGCGCGAGGAGGCGCGGGCGAGGCGCGTCACGGCGGCCACCGCGTCGGCCGCGCGCCGCTCGCGGAGCGCCACGCGGGTGAGCAGGTAGCGGGGGAAGCCCGGGCGCCACCCGGGGCAGGTGACGAAGGCCGCGCCCACGGCCAGGCCCGCGCCGTTGACCCCCAGGTACGAGACCTGCCCGGCGGCGGTCACCATGAGCACCGGCGGGCCGGCGGGAGGCGTCAGCTCCACGACCAGCAGCAGCTCGCGATAGGCCGCGGGGAGGTCCGCGTTCTGGGCGAGGAGCGGCCGGCGGTCGCGGGTCGCGGGCGAGAGGGCCACGAAGCAGGAGCACTCCGGGTCTCGGCGCCGGGCCCGCTCGCGCAGCTCCGCCCGCAGCTGCAGGGCGTACGCCTCGCCCACCGTCAGCCCCGCCCCCTCCGCCAGCCCGACCACCTCCTCATCGAGCCCGGGGGCGGCGTCGCGGACGAAGGGTCGGTATTCCAGGGCGAGGTCATTGACCCGCGCCCGGCTGAGGCCGTCGGCGGCGAGGGCGGCCAGGGCCACCTCGAGGTGGGCCTGCACGCGCTCGCGGGCCTGCTCGCCCAGCGCTCGGCCGATCGAGCGGTGGTTCCCGCTCAGGCGCAGGCACGGGAGGGCGCGGGGCGCCGTCGGACGCTCGTCCTCCACCGGGTCGGTCATGGCCGCCGCTCGCTCCTGCCTCGCAGAGGTCCCTCTCCTCAGCGTCGGCGAGGAGCGCCGCGGGAGCTGCGCTTGATCTGGGAGCGCCCCTGCTGCGCCCGCGTGCGCGGGCGCAGCAGGCCACGGTCACCCACCCGGTGTGGCGGTGTGCGGGCGGGCCGCGATCAGCGCTGCTGCTGCGGGCGCTCCTGGGCCTCCTGCTGGCGGTACTCTTCGCGCAGCAGCTGCTCGGCCTGCCGCTCCAGGGCGTCGCCCGGGGCCTCCTCCGCGGCGCCGCTCTGCCCGTCGAGGTCGGGGCGAGGCGAGCTCGCCTCGAGGGTCGTGCGCTCCTGCCCACCGCTGCCGAGGACGATCACCTCGGGCTCGATCGTGATCCCGTTGCGGAGGCTGTCCGCGACGGGGGAGGTCTCGAAGCCCTGCCGCGCGATCTGGCGGAGCGTCTCGGGGTCCGCGTCACCGGCGATGTCGATGTCCGCGCGCAGCTCGAGGATCCCGGGGCGGACGGGGGGTCGACCGGGGGTGTCGAGGGCGAACAGCCCGTGCAGGTCGAGGTCGCTCTCGAGGGCGATCTGGAGCTGCGACAGCTCCACCCCCTGCAGGGCGGCGTTCGCGTTGGTGGCGGCGCTCAGGCAGGTGCTGAGCGAGTACATCAGCTGCTCGGTCGCGCCCGGCGCGGCGCCGGTGCCGCTCAGCTCGACCGCCTCGTCGCCCAGGAGCGTGAACAGCCGCTGCTCCTCGTGCAGGACCTCGCCGTCCACCTCGAAGCCGGTGATGGTGGTCAGGGTGCGCATGCCGCCCAGCCAGCGGCTGCGCGAGAAGTGGGTGATCTGCCCCGCCTGCTCGTCCTGCTCCAAGGCGTCGATCAGGCCGCCCAGCCGCTCCGTGTCGAGGCCGTTGACTTCGCCCGGCGCCTGCTGCTGTCGTCGCCCTGGCTCCCCCTCGCCGCGCGGCGCGCTCGCCTCGAGCGTGCCCGCCTGGCGCAGGTCGCCCTCCTGGACGTTGATCTGCGGCCTCACCACGATCCCGTTGCGGAGCGTCTCCGCCACCGGGGAGCTCTCGAAGCCCCGCCGCGCGATCTGGCGGAGGGTCTCCTCGTCGGCGTCGCCGGCGATCTTGATCCGGGCGCGCATGGCCTGCACGCCGGGACGGACCTCGGGGTCGAGGGCGAACAGCCCGTGCAGGTCGAAGTCGCTCTCGAGGTCGACCTCGAGCCGCGACAGCTCCACCCCTTGCAGCGCGGCGTTGGCGTTGGTGGTGGCGATCAGGCAGGTCGCGAGCGCGTGCATCAGCTCCTCGCCCGCGCCGGGGGCGGCGTCGGTGCCGCTCAGCTCGCGCGGCTCGTCGCCCAGGAGCGAGAACAGGCGGCTGTCCTCGTGGTGCATCTCGCCGTCGACCTCGTAGCCGCTGAACCTGGTGAAGGTCCGCATGCCGTCTTGCCAGCGGCTCTGCGAGAAGAAGGTGACGCGGCCGGCGCCCTCGTCCTCCTTCAGCGTGTCGATCAGGCCGCCGAGCTGCGCCGTGTCGAGCCCGTTGACCTCACCGCCGGCGACCTCGCCCTCCTGGGCGCCGACAGCGTCCCGCTGCGCGCGCTCCTCGCCCGCGGCGCCCGTGCGCTCCTGCTCCCAGGCCGGCGCGCCGTGCGCCGTCCGGTCGCTCTGGCAGCCCGCCAGGGCGAACGCTGCGGCTGGCGCCAGCAACGCCAGGACCCTGTACCTCTGCAACTTCATGGCTCCTCCATTTGCGCCAGGCCTCAGCCACCTCGGGTGACGAGGCGCCCCTCGAGCGGGCGCGCGCAAGCGGCGGGCCCGCCCGGCCCTCCGCTGCGGCTCCGCCTGCAGGTCCCCACACCGCGCCCGGCCGCGTGCTCGGAGGGCCGGAGGCGCTCGCCGCCGTCCGGCCACGGCTGGCCAGGAGCGCGGCGCGCTGTGGACGCCGGCGTCCGGAGGACGGTCTGGCGCGACGTCGAAGTCCGAGCGGCGCGCCCCTGCTCCCGACGCTCCCTCCTCAGCTCCCCTACGGGACGCTCGTCGCCTCGGACCGCGCCTGCTGCGCCCGGTCTCGGGGGAGCGGGGGCGGCCGCCACGCCCGCGGCTGCGGGAGCAGCGGCATGAGGAGCAGCCGCGGCAGACGCACCTCCTCGGGGCGCCGCAGGTCGTGCACCCCGACCTCCACCTGCTCGGGCGGCGGCGTGGTGCGCAGGGTGCCGTGCAGCCAGTCCCAGACGGTGAGGCCGCTCGACCCGTTGGCGTTCACCTCCTCGGGGCGACGTTCCGGCCCCGGCGGCGGCGCGCCGCCTCGCGCGGCGCCCGCAGCGGGCGCCGCCGCTCGAGCCACCACAGCCTCGCCACCGCGCCAGCAATGGCCGCGGCGTGGACCCACCGCGAAAGCCCTCGTCCCGTGGGGCTACCCGGGAGCAGGCCGGCGCCTCGCCTGCATGGACCACCTCCTGGCCGGTGGAGGAGCAAGCGAGCGACCGGCCGCTGCCGGATCTACTAGACTGGCCAGCGTGATCCCCGGCCTGATCGACATGGATCGCCCCCTGTGGTGGACCGTCGACGGCGTCCTCTCTCCCGAGGAGTGCCGGGCGCTGATCGAGCGGATCGAGGCGGCGGGGCCCGAGCTGGCCTCGATCAACGCCCTGGGCGGGCCGCTGATCGACGAGCGGGTCCGCAACAACACCCGGGTGATCTTCGACGACGAGGCCCTCGCCGCCCTCCTCTTCGCGCGAGTGCGGGCGACGGTGCCCGAGCGGATGATGGGCATGCGCCTGGTGGGAGCGAACGAGCGGCTCCGCTGCTATCGCTACGCGCCGGGTCAGCGGTTCGCCGCCCACTACGACGGCTCCTTCGCCCGGGACGAGCGCGAGCGGAGCCTGCTCACGTTCATGGTCTACCTCAACGAGGGCTTCGCCGGCGGGGCCACCGCCCTGCTCGACCTCGAGGTGGAGGTGGCGCCCAGGACGGGCAGGGCGCTCTTGTTCCAGCACGCCCTGCTGCACGAGGGCGCCGAGGTGACGCAGGGGGTGAAGTACGCCGTGCGCTCCGACCTCATGTTCCGGGCGGAGGAGTGAGCGCCTCCGGAACGACAGAAGCCCCGGCAGGACCGGGGCTTCTGAATGGGGATACCAGGACTCGAACCTGGGGCCTCATCCTTATCAGGGATGCGCTCTAACCAACTGAGCTATATCCCCAAGGCGAGGCGGAAGTATACCCGCGGCGGCGGGGGGATCAATCCCCGGATCGGCGGGGGCGCTCATCTCCCGCCGGCGCGGCGGCCCGGGCGCGGGCGCCGGTGAGGACGCGCTCCCAGTCGAAGGCGGGGCCCGGGTCCTGCTTGCGGCCGCTGACGTGATAGTGGCCGAGGACGCCCGAGAAGGCGGCCTGCTCCTCGGCGGCGAGGACCGCGCTCCGCACGCGCCCCTCGGCGTCGCGGGGGACCTCGAGGCGGAGCCGCGGGAGGACCCGGTGGAGCCCCGCCAGCAGGCGGGACAGGGTCTCGTACTGGTCCACGGTGAAGTCGTACTGGCTGTACGCGCGTCCCTGCACCTCGCCCCGCACGGGCTGGGGGCGGGCCGGGCGGACCACGAAGCCCGGCGTGCGGGGATCGTTCGCCAGGCGGCCGAGGTCGAACGCCGGGCCCTGAGGGGTGACGCGGTAGCGGGCGGCGAGGCCCTCGGTCAACTCCAGCGGGCCCGGGTGGGCGATCTCGATCCCGATCGAGCGGTCGTTGGCGCTGCCCGCGTGGCGGGCCCGCTCCACCACGTCGAGGGTCTGGTAGAGGGTGCCGTCCACGTCCAGCAGGAAGTGGCAGGACAGGCCGCGCAGGTCGTGGAGCACCTTGAAGCAGTTGCGGCTGGTCCAGGCGACGTCGTAGTGCACCACCACCTGATCGATCTGGAGCGCGGCCAGGTCGGGGGTGAAGCCGCCCGGGGCGGCGACGACCGCCGCCAGGGCCGGGGAGAGGTCGCGGCGGGCCCCGTAGCGGCGGGGGGTGTCGCAGCCGGCCGCCGGGCGGGTGGGGAGGAGGTCGTCGCTGAAGGCGCACCGCTCCTCGTAGCCGTCGAAGCCCTGGGGGTGGCGCCAGGTGATCACCGGCGCGCCGATCGGCACCTCACGCCCGGCGACCACGATCGCCTGGCCGGCGGGCGCCGGAGCCGGGGCGGGGCGGGCGCGGCGATAGGCGCCCCAGGTCCTGGGGCCCAGGGTCACCTCCAGGCGGTCGCCGCCCCGGACCACCGCCAGGCGCAGCGGCAGCCCCGGATCGACCCGGGCCAGGCGGGCGGCCAGGGCGGCGGCGGACTCGACCGGCCGCCCCTGCACGGCCACCAGCAGGTCTCCGCGCCGCAGGCCCGCCTTGGCGGCGGGGGAGGCGGGGGCGACGTCGCCCACCCGCGCCTCCGGGCCCGCGGGGTCGATCCACACCCCCACGAACCCGCCGGGGCGGGCCGCGGCGGGCGCGGCGCACAGGGCGACCAGCAGGGTCGCGGCGAGGATCCTCATGCTTGCCTTGCCTCCCTCTCGATGGGCGCCTCAGGCCAGGGCGTAGGGGACCAGGGCCAGGGCCAGCACCGTCGCCTGGGACGTCCGCTGGCCGGGGTCGGGCGCCAGGGCCTCCTCCACGGCCGCCACCAGCCCGGGGGGGGCGTCGACCTCGAGCAGCGGGTCGAGGTCGGGCGGCGTCCGGTCCACCTTGACCGCCACCAGGTCGGGGCCGGTCTGGGGGTAAGGGAGGCGCCCGGTGAGGGCCTCGTACAGCATCACCCCCAGGGCGTACAGGTCGCTGCGGGGGGTGGCCTCGCCGCCCTTGAGCAGCTCGGGCGCCATGTAGGCGGGGGTGCCGCCCCGGCCGGGGGTCGGCTCTCCGATCCGGTGGGCCAGGCCGAAGTCGATCAGCACCGTCTGGCCGTCCTCCCCCAGGATCACGTTGCTCGGCTTGACGTCCCCGTGGACCACGCGCTGCTGCGAGAGGGCGTCCAGGGTCTCGGCCAGGCGGTGCACCACCGAGGCCGCCTCCACCGGGTCGAGCCGCCCTCGCCGGTTGAGGCGCGCCCGCAGCGTCTCGCCCGCCACCAGCTCCATGGCGTAGAAGGCGGAGCCCCCGTCCATGCCCACGTCGCGGACGCGCACGATCCCGTCCACGTCCGCCTCGAGGCTGCGCAGCAGCTCGGCCTCCGCGATCAGCCGACCCACCGCCTGCGGGTCGGCCGAGGCCGGCAGCACCTTGAGCGCCATCTCCGCCCCGTCCCCCCGCCGGCGCGCCCGGTGGATCGAGGACCCCTGCCCCTGCCCGAGCTGCTGAAGGAGCTCGTAGCGGGTCCAGGTGGGGCCCTTGTCCGCCTGGGCGTGGCGCCGCCGGTTGAGGAGCAGGCGGACCTTCGCCACCAGCTCGGGCGGGGCCACCGGCTTGAGCAGGTAGTCGTCGGCCCCGGCCTGGTAGGCCCGCGCGATGTCGTCGGTGAGGTCGAGGGAGCTCACCACGACCACCGGGAGCTCCAGCCGGCCGTGACGCAGGCGCAGCGCCTTGCACAGGGCGATCCCCGAGGCGCCGGGCAGCATGACGTCGGTGACGACGAGGTCGGGGCGCCGCTCCCCCACCGCCTGCTGGCCCTGCTCGGCGTCCTCGAAGGCGCGGACCTCCCACCCCTCCTCGGCCAGGGTCCGGCGGAACGTCTCCCGCAGCAGGGCGCTGTCCTCCACCACGTAGATCAGGGCCGGGTCGCTCAGGGGGGCCTCCGGGAGCCACCGTCTTATCACCTCCCCCCCGGCCCCCGGGAAACCACGGTAGACGGTGGGCGGGGCCGGTGTTAGAACCTGCCGTTCCACTGCCCGGTGGTGTAATTGGCAACACAGAAGGTTTTGGTCCTTCCATTCCTGGTTCGAGTCCAGGCCGGGTAGCTTCAGGAGACCGATCAGGGTCGGGGCCTCCCCGGCCGACAACGCGTGACGCCGCCCGCCCGCGCCTCGGAGCGCGGGCCGCGAGACCGGGGGTGGCGCCCGAGCGCGCGCTCAGCAGAGCGCGGCTCTGGCCCTTCCCCCTCGCGAGGCGCAGAGAAGGGTTCGGAGCATGGCCGGGAACGCGGCCCCCAACGTAGCGGCGATCGTGCTGGCGGCCGGGCGCTCGCGTCGGATGAACTCCGACGTGCCCAAGGTGCTGCACGACGTGCTGGGGGTCCCCCTGGTCGAGCACGTGGTGCGGGCCGCCCGCGCGGTCGGCGTGAGCCGGGTGGTGCTGGTGGTCTCGCCCGACCACCACGACGCCGTGGCCGCCGCCCTGGCCCACCACGACGACGTGGAGCTGGCCGTGCAGAGCGAGCCGCTCGGCACCGCCCACGCCGTGCTCGCCGCCCGGCCCGCGCTCAAGGGCTTCTCGGGCACCGCGCTGATCCTGCTGGGGGACGCGCCCTGCGTGTCGCCCACCTCCCTGGAGGCGCTGCTGGCCGCCCACCGCGAGCGGTCCGCGGCCCTGTCGGTGCTGTCGGGCCGCGTCGCGGACCCCACCGGCTACGGGCGGGTGGTGCGCGGCCCCGACGGCGAGCTGGCCGCGATCGTGGAGGAGAAGGACGGGTCGCCCGACGTCCTGGCCGGGGACGAGATCAACTCGGGCACCTTCGCCCTCGAGCTCCCCGACCTGTGGGCGATCCTCGACCGGGTCGAGCCCTCGCGCGCCACCGGCGAGCGGTACGTGACCGACGCCGTGGAGCTGGTGCGCGAGGCGGGGCGGCGGGCGATCGCCGTCCCCGCCGCCCGGGGCGGGGACGTCCTGGGGGTGAACGACCGGCGGCAGCTGGCGCTCGCCGGCGAGGTCCTGCGGGAGCGGATCCTCGACGCCCACATGGAGCGCGGGGTCACGATCGTCGACCCCCGCTCCACCTTCGTGGACGTGCGCGCCGAGATCGAGCCCGACGCCCGGATCGAGCCCTTCGTGGTGATCTCCGGCCCCTGCCGGGTGGCCCGCGGCGCGCGGATCGGGCCCTTCGCCCACCTGCGCGGCGACACCGCCGTGGGCGAGGGCGCCGCGGTGGGGAGCTTCGTCGAGGTGGTGCGCACCACCCTCGGCCCCGGCGCCAAGGCGCTGCACCTCAGCTACCTCGGCGACGGGAGCGTGGGGGCCGACGTCAACGTCGGCGCCGGCACGGTGTTCGCCAACTACGACGGCGCGCTGCACCACCGCACTCGGGTGGAGGAGGGCGCCTCGCTGGGGGCGAACACCGTCCTGGTCGCGCCTGCCGTGGTGGGCGCCGGGGCGCGCACCGGCGCGGGGGCCGTGGTCAAGGGAGAGGTCCCGGCGGGCGCCACCTTCGTGGGGGTCCCTGCCCGGCCGCTCACCGCCAAGGGAGGGACGTCGTGAGTCGCAAGATCGCGAACGCGCCGCTGCTGATCTTCTCGGGGAACTCCAACCGCTCGCTGGCGGAGAAGATCGCCGCCTACCTGGGGGTGACCCTGGGCGACTGCGAGATCGGCCGGTTCCCCGACGGCGAGATCCGCGTCAAGATCCACTCCGACGTGCGCGGCGCGGACGTGTTCATCGTCCAGTCGACCTGCACCCCGGTGAACGACCACCTCATGGAGGTGCTGGTCCTCACCGACGCGATCAAGCGCGCCTCCGCCCGGCGGATCACCGCGGTGATCCCCTACTTCGGCTACAGCCGCCAGGACCGCAAGGACGAGGGGCGGGTGCCGATCACCGCCAAGCTGGTGGCGGACCTCATGCAGGCCGCCGGGATCGACCGGGTGGTGACCCTCGACCTGCACGCGGCGCAGATCCAGGGCTTCTTCGACATCCCCGTCGACCACCTGTACGCCTCGCGGGTGTTCACCAAGTACGCCCGCAAGCTGGAGCTGGCGGACCTCGTGGTGGCCAGCCCCGACGCCGGCGGCATGAAGATGGCCTGGGGCTACACCAAGCGGCTCGACGCCTACCTGGCCGTGATCGAGAAGCGCCGCGTCAGCGGGGAGTCGGTCGAGGTCGGGTTCGTGATCGGCGACGTCAAGGACAAGAACGTCATCATCGTCGACGACATCATCAGCACCGGCGGCAGCGTCGCGGCGGCGGCCACGCTCCTCAAGGAGAAGGGCGCCCGCAAGGTGTTCGTCATGGCCACCCACGCGGTCTTCTGCGGGCGGGCGGTGGAGAAGCTGCGCGACGCCCCGCTGACCGAGATCATCGTCACAGACACCATCCCGGTGACCGCCCCCATCGAGCGGCTCCGCGTCCTGTCGGTCGCGGACCTCCTCGGCGAGGCGCTGCACCGGATCCACACCAACAAGTCCGTTAGCACCCTGTTCCAGCGGCTGTAGCCGCGGGGCGGGCGAAGGAGCAACCATGAAGGCCTTTCCCATCAGCGCGCGCAAGCGCACCGAGAAGGGGACCCGCGCCTGCCGCAAGCTGCGGGTGAGCGGCGAGGTCCCGGCGAACCTGTACGGCGTCACCGGCGAGACCCGCATCAACGAGATGCTGGCGGTGTCCGCCTACGAGCTGACCCAGGCGATCGACCGCCTGCGGACGGTGCTCGAGGTGTCGTTCGACGGCCGCAAGGAGCTGGTGCACCTGTCCGAGGTGCAGCGCGACCAGTTCGGCGACGACATCGTCCACATCGACCTGCACATGATCGACCCCAACAAGCCCATGCACGCCGAGGTGCCCCTCCTGTTCAAGGGTGAGGCGCAGGGCGTGCGCGAGGGCGGCAAGCTCGAGGTCGAGCTGCACGAGCTCGAGGTCGAGGCCCTCCCCCGCCGCCTGCCCCGCGAGATCGTGGTGCGGGTGGACGAGCTCGGCCTCAACCAGGCGCTGCACGTGAGCGAGCTGCCGCTGCCCGAGGGCGTCAAGGCCCTGGGCGACGCCACGCAGGTCGTGGTGCAGGTCATCGAGACCGAGGAGCCGGCGGCCGGCGAGGCCGCCGAGGGCGCCGCGGTCGAGCCCGAGGTGATCGCCAAGGGCAAGAAGGAGGAGGAGGAGTAGGGCCGTCCCGCTCCCCTCGAAGAACACACACCACGCCGCGCGCGCGGCGTGACGCGAACGACACCGACAAGGAGAGAGACCCATGGCCGAAGACGCTGGCGCCGCCACCAAGGCGCCCGAGGCGCCTGCCCAGGCGGCCACGCAGCTGCCTGAGCTCGACGCCGAGATCATGAAGACCACCCGCCTGTACGAGCTGTGCATCCTGTTCGACCCCGCCGAGGCGACCCGCACCTGGGACAAGCTCGAGGAGTACGTGCGGGACATGGTCGAGAAGAAGTACGGCAACCACGTCCAGCAGATCGACAAGTGGGCCGACAGCCGCAAGCTGGCCTACGAGATCAAGGGCCTCAAGCGGGGCACCTACATGGTGGTGTGGTTCCGCGGCAAGCCCGAGACGATCGCGGACATCGACCGCGACCTGCGCCTCGACGACAAGCCGATCCGGCACATCGTGATCGCGCACGAGGAGGAGCCGCCCACCGTCGGCAAGACGTCCGAGGACTTCGAGGCGGCCCGCCCCGAAGAGAAGCCCAAGAGGTACTAGGAGGAGCTATGGCAAAGTTCAGCAAGCAGACCGAGCCGCGCCGTAGCCGCGGCAAGAAGTGCAAGGCCTGCCAGTACGTCGACTACAAGGACACCCCCTCGCTGCGCCGGTTCGTGAGCGCTCACGGGAAGCTCTACTCCCGCAAGCGCGCCCAGACCTGCGCGCGGTGCCAGCGCATGATCGCCCGAGCGGTCAAGCGGGCGCGCTTCATGGGGCTCCTGAGCTACACCAACTAGGGAGGGCGCCATGATCCTGCTGCTCAAGGAGAAGGTCCCGGGCCTCGGCGAGGTCGGGGACGTCGTCGATATCAACGACGGCTACGGCCGCAACTACCTGATCCCCCAGCGGCTCGCGGTGCCCAACACGCCCGAGAACCGCCGGTTCATCGAGAACGAGAAGCTGGTCGCGCTGCAGCGCGAGGCCGATCGGCGCGAGATCGCGACCGCGGCCGCCAAGCACCTCGACCGCGCGCTGCTGCAAGTGTTCATGAAGGCGCAGCCCGACGGCACCCTGTACGGCTCGGTCACCCCCTCGGTGGTCGCCGAGACGGTCCAGAAGGCCAAGGGCCTCAAGATCGAGGAGCGCTGGGTGCAGATGGTCGAGCCGATCAAGAAGATCGGCGACTACGACATCACCCTCCGGCTGGTGGGCGACCTGCAGGTCACCTTCAAGCTGACGGTGCTCCCCGAGGAGTAAGGCGGAGCCGAAGGCTCGCGCCTCACCCCTCGCGCCCGCGGAGGTCGGCTGGTCCGACCTCCGCGGCTGCGTGTACGGAGGCCAGCCAGCCGCGACGGGCAGCCAGGCCGAGCACGGCGAGCACCGCCACCAGGACGGTGGCGCCGCCGGCCGCGAGGGGGAGCGGGACCAGCAGGAAGGGCTCGAGCGGGGCAAGCGACTCCGCGAGGTCGCGGTTCACGCTGGCGGCGTAGGTCGCTGTCAGGCCAAACGGCGTGGAGCCCACGGCGGCCCACTGCGCGACGAGGGCGGGGTGCGCCGGCTTCGCGCGCGCGCCACAGCCGGTCCACTGCCCAGATCCACAGACCGAGCGGGACGCCGAGGGCCAGTCCGACCACCAGGGCCCTGGCGGTGTGGCTCCGGGCTTCGGTGCGTCGCTCCAGCGCGGTGACCCACCACTCGTTCGGGGTGTGCAGATAGGAGATCGCGTACACGACCGCGGTCCCCGCCACCGCCACGCCGAAGGCGACGCGGACTTGGGTCCTCCAGGGGACGTCGCTCGATGCTCCTCCCATGTCCGCCAGCGTAGCTCGGCGGATTTTTTCTGGTGGGGGGAACTCGTGGAAGGACGGTGGGTTCGGGGTTAGTCAGGGGTCGGCGCTATGCTCCCGAGGCGCCGGACGGCAGGGGTTGGACGTGGAGAACCGCTCCTCGAACGGCCGCGGAAGCCGCCTGAATGGCGGCCTGGAGCCTGCCGCCCCTTTGGCGGTAGGGTGAGGCGCTCGCTCAGCAGGAGGACTCATGAGCCCCGACACCGCCGAGAGGTCGGCCCCCTTCGCTTCCAGGCAGCCCGCCGCCGACCCGCTGCTGCGCAACGTCCCCCCGCACAGCGCGGAGGCGGAGCGGGCGGTGCTCGGCGCGGTCATGATCGACGGGCGGGCGATCGACGACGTGGCGCAGAGCGTCGCGCCCGAGGACTTCTACCAGCAGGCCCACGCGCAGATCTACGAGACGATCCTCGACCTCCACCGCCAGAACAAGCCGGTGGACGTGGTGCTCCTCAACGAGGAGCTCGAGGGGCGGGGGATCCTCGAGCAGGTGGGCGGCACCGCCTTCCTGGCCGAGCTGTGCGAGGTGGTGCCCACCGCGGCCAACGCCGAGTACTACGCCCGGATCGTGCGCGACCGGGCGGTGCAGCGGCGGCTGATCGAGATCGCCGCCCAGGTCCAGCGCGACGCCTTCGAGACCTCGGGCGCCGTGGACGAGCTCCTCGACCGGGCCGAGCAGTCCATGTTCGAGGTGACCCAGCGGCGGATCCGCGCCGAGGCGGTCGCGGTCGGGGACGTGGTCCAGGAGGCCTACGACCAGCTGGTCGCCCGGGAGCAGGGCCAGGGCGTGAGCGGCCTGCCCAGCTACTTCGCCGACCTCGACGAGGTGTCGGGCGGCTTCCTGCCGGGCGAGATGACGATCATCGCGGCCCGGCCGTCCATGGGGAAGTGCCTGGCCCACGACGCGGAGGTCCTGCTCGAGGACGGCAGCGTGGCCACCATGGCCGAGCTGTACGCCCGTCGCTCGGCGCGCCTGCTGACCCTGGCCGACGACTGGCGCCTGCGCTGGACCGAGCCCTCGGTGTACGTCGACGACGGGGTCAAGCCGGTGTTCCGGGTGACCACCCGCCTGGGCCGCACGATCGAGACCACGATCACCCACCCCTTCCGCCGGATCGACGGCTGGGTCCCCCTGGCCGAGGTGCGGCCAGGGGACCGGATCGCGGTCCCGCGCCGCCTGGACGTGTTCGGCCGCGAGCGGTGGCGCGACTGCGAGGTGCGCCTGCTGGGGCAGCGGCTGGGAGACGGGGAGGAGGTTCCAGCGGAGGC
Organism: Planctomycetota bacterium; assembly: GCA_041690735.1. Classification (GTDB taxonomy): domain Bacteria; phylum Planctomycetota; class J058; order J058; family J058; genus JAWLGW01. Next base: position 9,845 of record JAWLGW010000004.1, on the reverse strand, counting down.
CTTCCGCCTGGAGCGCGATCAGCTGGCCCTGCTGCTCCGCTCTTTGTGGGCGGCGAGCGGAGCGACCTGGGTGGCGGACGCCAGCGGCGTGCGCTTCACCTTCGCCACCGCCAGCGAACGGCTGGCGCGGCAGGTCCAGCACCTGCTGCTCCGGTTCGGCGCGATCGCGTCCCTCGCGGAGCGCGAGGAGTGGCAGCTGGAGGTTCACGACGCGCTCTCGCTCGAAGTGGTGCTGGAGGAGCTGACGCCTCCGAGCGAGGAGCAGACGGTGAGTCGTGTCCGCCTGGCGCTGTCGGATGCACGGCGCGAGCGCGAGCGTGAGCTCCTACCGGTGCGGGTCGGCTCGGGGAACGGCGAGCGCTGGTCGGCGCTGGCGCAGCGCGCGGGGCTGCGCGGGACGTCCAGCGTTCAGGGCGGCCGGCGCGCCGCCTCTCGCCGGGGTCTGACGGCCCTGGCCTCGGCGCTGGACGACCTGGCTCTGCGGGACCTCGCCGCCAGCGACGTGTACTGGGACGAGGTGGTGGCGATCGAGCCGGCGGGGGAGAAGCAGGTCTACGACCTCGAGATCCCGCACACGCACAACTTCGTGGCGAACGACGTGTGCGTGCACAACACCAGCTTCACCCTCAACATCCTCCGCAACGTGGTCCTCCACGGCGGGGCCGCCTGCTTCTTCTCGCTGGAGATGCCGCGGATTCAGGTGACGTCCAACATGCTGTGCGGGATCGCGCGGCTCGACGGTCACCGGCTGCGGGGCGGCTTCCTGACCAAGGACGAGAAGCGCAGCTTCCTGCAGGCCTGCGAGGTGCTGCAGCCGGCGCAGCTGTTCATCGACGACAACCCCACCCTGTCGACCATGGAGCTGCGGGCCAAGGGCCGCCGCCTGCGCGCCCAGCACAAGGTCGACATCCTGGCCATCGACTACATGCAGCTCATGACCGGCTCCAGCCGCGCCGCCAAGGAGAGCCGGCAGATGGAGGTCAGCGAGATCTCCCGCCAGGTCAAGGCGCTGGCCCGCGAGCTGGAGATCCCGATCATCTGCCTGGCGCAGCTGTCGCGGAAGGTCGAGGAGCGCAAGGACAAGAAGCCGATGATGAGCGACCTGCGCGAGAGTGGTTGCCTCACCGGCGACACCCTGATCCCGCTGCCCGACGAGGGCCGGCGGATGCCGCTGCGCGAGCTCGAGGGCAAGAGCGGCTTCGCCGTGTGGGCCATGGACCCCGACACGTTCAAGCTGCGCAGGGCTGAGGTGTCGCGGGCGTTCACCACCGGCGTGAAGCCGGTGTTCCGCCTCACCACCCGGCTCGGCCGTATGATTCGGGCGACGGCGAACCACCGCTTCTTCACCCTCGACGGCTGGCGCCGCCTGGACGAGCTGGGCGAGGGGGATCGGGTGGCGCTGCCGCGGCGGTATCCCCAGCAGACTGCGGAATCCATGGCGGGAGTTGCCTGCGGCGGGACGGCGGTCGCCCTGCAGCCGGTGACCGTCGCCACCGAGACCGACCTGTTGTGGGATCCGATCGAGAGCATCACGCCCGACAGTGAGGAGCGCGTCTACGACCTGACCGTCCCGGGCCCGCACAACTTCGTGGCGGATGAGATCGTGGTTCACAACTCGATCGAGCAGGACGCGGACAAGATCATCCTCCTGTATCGGCCCGAGTACTACGAGCCGGACAAGGAGGAGCTCAAGGGCAAGGCGACGATCGTGGTGGCCAAGAACCGCAACGGCCCGACGGGCGAGGTGGAGATGTACTTCCACAAGAGCCAGATGCGGTTCGAGACGCTGACGCGCATGTAGGGGCTTGGCGGCCGCTTGTGCTGGCCGCCTCGGCTGGCCAGACTCCGGGCATGAGCGACGACCGGCGGCGGCGGATCGACCGCCAAGCCGCGAGCGGAGATCAGGCCGCCCAGCTTCGTCTCCTGCGGGAGCGGCTTCGCGAGGGCTCGCTCTCGCGGGGGCGGCTGCGGCTTGCGGCAGCGCTGGGTAATGAGCTGGCCGCCAGGCTACTCGGAGAGGTGGGCGAGTCCCCGACCTCGCCAGTGCGGAGCTCCTCTGACACGCTCTGGCCGGGCGCCGATGCGATAGCCGCTCTCTATGCGGCCTATCCGGTCGACGAGCCCGAGGCGCGCGCTGCCTTCGCAGCGGTCGCGCTCGAGTTGGTGTTGGCCGTGCAGCCGCGATTCGAAACGCCGTACCTGGGGCGCTGTGCCGTTGCGCTGAGAGCGGTGGTGGACGCTCCCTCCACGTGGACGCTCGAGCGCCTGCGGTCGGCTGGACTCCCCACTCCTCTGCCGGTCGCGGGAGAAGCGCTCGCCTCCGAGGCCGCATTGTCGGTGGCTGCTGGGGAGCTGCGTTTCGAGGCGCTCGGGCTCCTGGGGGCCCGAGTTCGCCATGCGTGGCAGGGAGCGGAGGGCGACGCCCGAGACGTGTCGGAGCTCATGGAGCGTGCCCTCGTCAAGTTCGCCCTCGCCCCACGGTGACGCGGCGGTGACCCGTCTCGCGTCGCATGAGCGGTTAGCTGTTAGCGGTTAGCTGTTAGCTGTCGCCCGATCGGAAGCCTCCGAGGTCCGGGAGGGTGTCCAGCAGCGACAGCTCTAACTGCTAACTGCTAACCGCTAACCGCTAACCGCGCCTCTGCAACCTGCGCTGGCGGTTATGATCCTGCCCCCGCTCGCTCGCCCCACGAGGCCGTGTGACTCGAGCCCTCCCCAAGCTGCTGCTGCCGCTGCTGCTGGTCCTGGCGCTGGCGCCCCGCGCCTGGGCTCAGGACACCCCCTGGGACTGGGCCGAGGGGCGGACGGTGCAGGCGATCCTGTGGAACGGGCTCGAGCGGATGAACCCGAGCGAGCCCGAGGCCATGATCGAGACCCGGCGGGGCGAGCCGTTCAGCTCGGCCCGGCTGTCGCTCGACATCGCGCGCCTGTACCGGTCGGGGCGGTTCGGGTCGCCGCGGGAGGGGATCCCGCCGATCGCGGTGGCGGTGCGGGCGGGCGTGGGCCAGGGGGTGGTGATCGAGTTCACCGTCAACGAGCGGCCCCGGGTGCGGCGCGTCGTCATGCGCGGCGGCGGCGACGCGCTGGAGAAGGAGGAGCTGGACGACCTGGTCCAGACTCGGGCCGGCGGCACCGTCGACCCCTTCCGCATGCGCCGCGACGCCCGGGCGATCCGGCGCAAGCTGCTCGACAAGGGCCACCTCATGGCGGAGGTGGACGTGCGCACCGAGGAGCACGTCACCGGGGTCGACGTCTACTTCACGATCCGCCCCGGGCCCGCGGTCTACGTGGACGAGATCGTCTATCAGGGGGCGCGGCAGCTCGACCCCAGCATCGTCGCCCGGGCGACCGGGCCCGACGCGCTCGAGACCAAGGAGCGGCAGCTGTGGGGGCTGCTGGAGGCGGGCACCTACGACCCGCGAGCCCTCGACCGCGACCTCGACCGGATCGTGCGCTACTACCGCTCGCAGGGCTTCCTCGACGCGAAGGTCTACAAGCTCGAGGAGCAGTTCAGCCTCGACGGCGAGGCGGTGACCCTGGTCCTGGGCGTCGAGGAGGGGCGGCGGTATCGCGTGCGGCGGGTGGCCGTGGAGGGGACCAAGGTCCTCGACGGCGACCGGGTGCAGGAGACGATCTCGCTCCAGCCGGGGCGACCCTTCCTGGCCGACGACCTGCGCACCTCGATCGAGCGGATCCGCCACCTGTACGGCCAGCGGGCCTACGTGCACGCCCGGGTCGACGTCGACGTCCGCTACGACCGCGAGCGCAGCATGCTCGACGTCACCCTGCGCGTCGACGAGGGGCCGCGGGTGCGGATCGAGCAGGTGCGGATCGTCGGCAACGTCAAGACCAAGGAGGAGGTGATCCGGCGCGAGCTCTCCTTCTACCCCGGCGAGTACTTCGACGCCGACCAGGTGCAGGCCAGCCTGGGGCGCCTGGGGCGCCTGCGCTACTTCCAGGACGTGCGGATCGACTTCGAGCCGGGCTCCGAGCCCGGGCGCGAGAACGTGGTCCTGTACGTGGAGGAGGCCCGCACCGGCTCGTTCGTGATCGGCGGCGGCGTGTCGACGGCCACCGGCTTCTTCGGGAACATCTCGCTCAACCAGCGCAACTTCGACATCCTCGACCCCCCCACCTCCATGCGGGAGTTCTTGTCCGGGCGGTTCTTCACCGGCGCCGGGCAGAACCTGTCGATCTCGATCCAGCCCGGCGGCGAGCGCTCGCAGTACTCGATCGAGTTCACCGAGCCCTGGCTGCTGGGCTATCCGGTGCCGCTGACGGTGCAGCTGAGCGCCCGCGACCGGCAGCGCGAGGACTGGCTGGAGAGCCGCCTGGCGGGACGCCTGGGCCTGGGGTACCGGATCACCCAGGACCTGGTGGCGCGGAGCATCTACCGCCTGGAGCGGGTGCGGGTGGCCGACATCGACTCCGACGCGCCGCCCGACGTGCTCGAGGTGGCCGGCAACAACATCGTGTCGGGCCTGCGCACGTCGCTCACCTACAACCAGAACCTGATCGACCGCGACTTCGTGCTGTACGGCGGCTACGCCTTCACGATGTACTACGAGCTGGTCGGGACCGCGCTGGGCGGCGACCACGACTTCAACCGGGCCGGGGTGGAGGCGAACTGGCAGCACGCCTTCTTCTCCTGGCCGGGCCACCACAAGTGGGTGCTGGCGCTCCGCAGCGAGGTGGGGTGGCAGGAGTCGCTCTCGGGCGACTCCATCCCGATCTTCGAGCGGTTCTTCGCCGGCGGCCCCAACTCGATCCGCGGGTTCCAGTTCCGCAGCGTGGGGCCCAAGTACGACGACGACCCGATCGGCGGCGACTTCATGGTCGTCGGCACCGCCGAGTTCTCCTACCCCCTGTTCCAGGACCTGCTGCGGGGGGTGTTCTTCGTCGACGCCGGCACCGTCACCCGGAACATCCGCCGCTTCTCCCCCGACGAGGTCCGGGTCGCCGCGGGCCTGGGCTTCCGGATCAAGGTCCCCTTCTTCCCCGCGCCCGTGGCGCTCGACTTCGCCTGGCCCCTCAAGGATCAGCCCCAGGACGACCGGCAGGTGTTCTCGTTCTCGGTCGGCTTCGGCTTCTGAGCCGAGGGACCCCGGGTCGGCACCGCAGCCCGCCGCTAGGATGAGCTCAGCGCCCGGCGGCAGCGCTGCAGAGATGCCGATCAGCAAAGGGCTTACTTCGCTGACGACCGCCGGAATGCCTGGTATAACGACCGCCCGCTAGGGAGGCACCATGGACCCCCGCACGACTCGAAAGCTCCTCGCCGGCGGCTTCGCCGTCGCCCTCACCGCCATCGGCGCCACGGCCCTCGCCCAGCAGGACAAGGGCAAGGGGCGCGCCGCCGCGTCCCTGCGCGTCGCGGTGGTGGACATCGGGTTGCTCTTCAAGAGCTACAAGCGCAAGGACGACTTCGAGACGCACATCAACGAGCGCCGCGAGCGGATCAAGAAGGACCTCGACGAGGAGCAGAAGCGCCTGGTCGCGATCCGGCAGGAGATGAACCAGTTCCGCGAGGGGAGCGACCCCTGGCTGCGCGCCCGCGAGAAGCTGGAGATGGCACAGTTCTCCCTCGAGCTCAAGGGCAAGCGACTGCAGGCCGAGCTCAAGAGCAAGGTCGAGCAGCGCACCCTGCAGATCCTCAACGAGATCGAGCAGACGATCGGGAGCTTCGGCAAGAAGTACGGCTTCGACCTGATCCTCAAGATCGACAAGGCCGAGCGGGTGAAGCTGCCCGGCTCGGGCGAGCTGGTGGAGCACTTCCAGGAGCGGATCTTCCGGGCCCAGATCTCGGACGTCCTGTACTACAACGGCGACAAGCTCGACATCACCCGCAACGTCCTCACGGTCCTCAACTCCAAGGAGAACCTGGAGGCCATGGCCGAGCTGGCGGCCAAGGCCGAGCGGGAGCGCGCCGTGAGCGCCGCCCCCGCCGAGGACGGCGGCGAGGCGAAGCGGGAGACGCCCAAGTAGGGCGCGCCCGGCCGCAACGGGGGGAGTGGCCATGAACGATAGCACCACCACGCCGGCGCTCGAGGCGACGCCGCCTCACACCGGCCCGCGCGATCAGCGCACCATCGCGCGGCCGGCCGAGGCGACCGGCGTCGGCCTGCACACCGGCGAGCGGGTCACCGTGCGGGTCAAGCCCGCCGGCCCCGGCACCGGGATCGTGTTCGTCCGCACCGACGTGCCGGGCTACGCGCGGATCCCCTGCGCGGTGTCGGCCCAGACCACCTCGCAGCGGCGCACCGCCCTGCGGGCGGGCGACGTCGAGGTGCACACGGTCGAGCACCTGGTCAGCGCCGCCATGGGGCTGGGGATCGACAACCTCGAGGTCGAGCTCGACGGCGTCGAGATGCCCGGCCTCGACGGGAGCGCCCGCTCCTTCGTGGAGCTCCTCACCGAGGCCGGCGTCCACGAGCAGGACGTCCCCTGCCGCGAGATCGTGGTGCGGGAGCCGGTGGAGGTCTCCTCCAAGGAGGCCAGCCTGGTGGCGCTGCCCTACCCGCAGGGGCTGCGGATCAGCTACACCCTCGACTATCCCCTCCCCAGCCTCCCGAGCATGTACTACTCGCTGGAGGTGAACCGCGACCGCTACGTGAAGGAGATCGCCCCGGCGCGCACCTTCTGCCTGCGGCGCGAGGCGGAGATGCTCCTCGCCGCCGGCCTGGGCAAGGGCGCCAACACCGAGAACACGGTGGTCATGGACGACGACGGCACCGTGGAGGGGGAGCTGCGCTTCCCCGACGAGCCGGTCCGCCACAAGATCCTCGACCTGCTGGGCGACCTCGCCCTGGCGGGCGCGCCGATCCGGGCGCACATCATCGCGGTCAAGAGCGGCCACGAGCTCAACGCGGGCCTGGTCCGCAAGCTCCTGGCCCGCGAGGAGGAGCTGCTGCAGGACCGCGCGGACGAGGGGCTGACCGCCCTCGACATCCGCCAGATCACCCGGATCCTGCCCCACCGGTACCCGTTCTTGCTGGTCGACCGGATCATCGAGGTCCAGGGCGCGCAGCGGGCGGTGGGGATCAAGAACGTCACCTTCAACGAGCCGTTCTTCCAGGGCCACTTCCCGGGCCAGCCGGTCATGCCGGGCGTGCTGCTGATCGAGGCGGCGGCGCAGGTGACCGGCGCAATGCTGCTGGGCAGCCTCAACCACGCCGGCAAGCTGGCCTACCTGCTGGGCGTCGACAACTTCAAGTTCCGCAAGACCGTCACCCCCGGCGACCGGGTGGTGATCGAGAGCGAGGCCATGCGGATCAAGGAGCGGACCGGGCAGGCTCGGATCCGGGCCACCGTCGACAACCACGTGGTGTGCGAGGGCGTGCTCAAGTTCATGTTGATCGACGCCACCACCGGTGATGGTGGGGGCGACGACCGGCTGCCCCCAAGCCCGGGGCAGTCCGGCGGGCAGGGCTGAGTTGAAGCTGCGCGTCGCGGTCGTCGGCGTCGGCCCCATGGGCGCGGGGCACGTCCGCCACTACAAGGACCTGCCGGGCTGCGACCTGGTGGCGGTGGTCGACTCGGACCCCGCTCGCCGGGCCGAGGCGGCCCTCAAGTCGGGCGCCCGCGCCTTCGCGGACGCCCGCGAGCTGATCGGCAAGGTCGACGCGGTGTCGATCGCGACCCCCACCAGTAGCCACCGGGCCCTGGCGGAGCTGTTGCTCGACGCGGGGATCCACGTGCTGGTCGAGAAGCCCATGGCCCCCTCGACCGCCGACGCCGAGGCGATCCTGGCGGCGGCCCGCCGCTCCAGCGCGATCTTGCAGGTGGGGCACATCGAGCGGTTCAACCCCGCCTTCCGGGCGGCACGCGAGGTGGTGGACGACCCTCGCTACGTGATCACCGACCGCCTCAGCCCCTACGCCTTCCGCTCGCAGGACATCGGCGTGGTCCTCGACCTCATGATCCACGACCTCGACATCGTGCTGGAGTTCCTGCCCGGCGAGGTGACGGGGCTGGAGGCGATCGGGATCCCGGTGCTGTCGCGCTCCGAGGACATGTGCGACGCGCGGCTGCGGTTCGCCGACGGGGCGATCGCCGACCTGCGCGCCAGCCGGGTCTCCATGAAGCGCATGCGCAAGATCCGCATGTTCCAGCAGAACGCCTACCTGTCGATCGACTACAACGACAAGAAGATCTCGATCTTCAAGAAGAGCGAGGCCTTCGCCCGGGGCGAGGTCGACCCGCGGCAGATCGACGTGCGCTCCCTCGACGACCCCTTCGGGTTCGTGTTCGGCGAGCTGCTCGACGTGCAGGAGCACGAGATCAGCTCCAGCGACGCCCTGCGCGACCAGCTGGCCAGCTTCCTCGAGGCCTGCCGTGGCCTGCACCCGCCCGAGGTGCCGGGCGAGCACGGGCTGCGGGCGGTCAAGCTGGCCGACCGGATCCAGAGCGAGGTGCAGGCGTACCTCGAGCGGGAGGCCGGCCGAGCGGGGATCGACCTGCCCCGCCACTACGGCGGCGAGTAGCCCTCGGCCCGCGCTCCGCTGCGGTCGTCCTGCGCGAGAGGGGCCCCCATTGATTGGCACGCTGCTTGTTGTCCGGCACGCCCGAGGCTCGGCATGGAGCGCTACGACGCGATCGTGATCGGGGCCGGGCCGGCCGGGGCGACGGTGGCCCTGCGGCTGGCGCGCGCCGGCCGCTCCTGCCTGCTGGTCGACGGCGCCCGCTTCCCGCGCGACAAGCTGTGCGGCGAGGGGCTCATGCCCGCCGGGCAGGCCGTGCTGCGGGCGCTCGGGCTGAGCGACGTGCTGCAGGCGGGCCAGCCGTTCACCGGGATCCGCTACCGCCTGGCCGATGGCACCGCCGCCGAGGCCGACTTCCCCGGGGGCGAGCAGGGCCTGGGGATCGCGCGCCGCGCCCTGGACGCGCGCCTGGTCGCGGCGGCGCAGCGCCAGCCGGGCGTCGAGGTCCGCCTCGGCTGCTGGGTCCGCGAGATCCTGCTTCCGGGCGCCGCGGGGGCCGGCGACGGGGTGGAGGTCCTCGTCGACGGGGCGGCGGCCCGGGCGCCGGTCCTGATCGGCGCCGACGGCGGGCGGTCGCTCGTCCGCCGGGTGGCCGGCCTGGAGGCGCCGCCGCCGCGGCGTCCGCGCTTCGGGGTGGGCGGACACTTCGGGCACCCCCCGCGCGACGACCCGCGGGTGGAGGTGTTCGTGGGACCGGGCTGGGAGCTGTACACCACCCCGATCGCGCCCGACGTCACCAGCGCGGCGCTGCTGCTGTCGCGGCCCGGGCTGCGCCCGCTGCAGGGGCGCCTCGAGCGCGGCCTGCGCGAGCGGCTCCGTGGGGCGGGCGGTCGCTGCGCGGCGCTGGCCGACGGCCCCCTCACCTCGCGGGTGCGCGCGCTGGGGCCGCTCGCCCTGCAGGCTCGCGCCGGCCACGCCGAGCGGGTGCTGCTGATCGGCGACGCGGCGGGCGCCCTCGATCCGATCACGGGCGAGGGGGTGGCGCTGGCGCTCACCACCGGAGCGGCGGCCGCCGACGTGCTCGCAGGGTGCTACGCGGCGGGCGACTTCAGCGCCCGCCGCCTGGCCGCCTGGACCCGCCGTCGACGCGACGCCGTCCGGGGACTGGCCGGCCTCACGCGGCTGCTGCTGGCGCTCGCCGAGCGGCCCGAGCTGGCCGCGCGGGTGGTGCGCAACCTGGCCCGCTCCCCCGACACCTTCCAGCGCGTGCTGGGGGTGGCCGCCGGGGTGCAGCCCCTGCGCTCGCTGGGCCTGCGGGACGGGGTGCGGCTCCTGCTGGGGGTGTAGCGGCCCCTCACGTGCCCGTGCCCGTGCCCGTGCTGTCGTAAGACGCAGCCGCGGCAGCCCGAGGAGATCGAACACGGAATATCA
>JAWLGW010000003.1:0-23465 GCA_041690735.1 Planctomycetota bacterium | reverse complement strand
TGACGGCGTTCGGCGTCCCGGCCGCGGAGGCCCAGGCCCTGGTGGGCTGCTTCGGCGTGTCGGGGATCTGCAACGTGCTGGGCGCCATCAAGACCGCCAAGGTCCTGGGCCTGGGCCCCGACGACCTGGTCGTCACCGTGGCCACCGACGGCTTCGACCGCTACCCCTCGGTGCTCGAGCGCCTGGCCGGGGAGACGGCGCCCCTGAACCGCGACCTCGCCAACCGGCGCCTGGAGGTGTTCCACCGGGCCACCACCGACTGGGTCCTGGAGGGGACCCGCCAGGTGCGCGAGCGGTGGCACAACCAGAAGTACTTCACCTGGGTCGAGCAGCAGGGCAAGACCGTGGACGAGCTGCGCGCCCTGGCCAGCCCCGACTTCTGGGCGGGCGAGCGGGCCAAGATCGAGGAGATCGATCGGGCCCTGGTGGCCGCCCGGGGCGCGCTGGCGTAGCTGTCGCTCCGACGGGGGCTCCCTGCGTCGCGGCCGAGTGTCCTGACAACGACGTCCGTCTTCAACTCGAAGAGTCGACCGCAGAGCACACTGAGAGCGCAGAGATTCGCTGAGATCTTCCTCTGCGATTCTCTGCGTGCTCCGCGATCTCTGCGGTTCGATTCTTCCGATTCGATGGATCAGACGGTGGAGTCGTGAGGCCTCAGCCCCGCGCCAGGTCCAGCGCCTCGCGCAGGTCGCCCACGGGGTTGAGGAACTTGGCCAGGCCCAGGGTCTCGACCAGCAGCTTGAGGTTGCTCGACAGGGCGAACAGCGACACGCCGCCGCCGGCCTGCTTGAGGCGCTCGGCCGTCTTGACCACCACGGCCAGCCCGGTGGAGCCCACGTAGCTCAGCCGGGCCATGTCCACGAACAGGAACTGGACGTCCCGCGAGGACAGGTCGAGCACCCGGGTGAAGGCCTCGTTCGCCTCGCTGGTGATCCCGCCTTGCAGCACCAAGACCCGACCCTGCCGCTTGCGGTCGATCCAGAAGGCGCCGCTGGCGCCGGCCATGAGGCCGTCGCGGGCGACGCCCAGCCCGGCCGCGCGGGGACGCCAGGAGTCGTAGTCGCGCAGCAGGCGGGTGAGGGGCTTGCTGGGGTCGCGCCCGGCCGCGCGGGCGCGCAGCCACTCGCTGAGCGCCCCCAGCAGGGCTCCGCGACGCGCCAGGTCCTCCGCCAGGCGCTCGCCCTCGAGCCCCGCGACCTCGAGGTCGCTGCCGCCGTCGACCCGCTGAAAGGCGTAGTCCAGCGCCCGGCGGGCCACCCGCAGCTGGCCCGCCTCGCGCGCCACCCGCGCAGCCTCGAGGGCGCGCCCGGGACTGACCTGGAGCTCTCTCGCCACGGGCGGGCCTCCGTAAGCCACCCACTCCCTCACGGGGCGCGATCGTAGCCCAACCGCCGGAGGCGAGCCAGGCCAGGGTCGCCCGCTCGCCTCCGCCTCTTCGCTCTTGGTCTTGCGCGTTTGCAGTCCGGTGGCGCTATTGGAGCGGGCGAGGTGAGGCGCATGCGCACGCAGGACCTGAATCGATTCGAGCTGCTGGCTCGGGCGCTGTCGCGGGGTCAGGAGCTCGACCCGCGCGAGGTCGAGGACGTGCTCGCGGCGACGCGCCGCACGCGGGAGGAGCTGGAGCGGCGCGCCGAGTTCCACCGGGGGCGCCAGCAGCCGCCCCCGCCCCCGGGGCCCCTGGAGCAGTACCAGGAGGAGACCAAGATCATGGGCATGCCCGAGGGCATGTTCGTGGTCACGATCCCCATGATCGTCGTGATCCTGGTGTTCCTGCTGATCGCGATGGTGATCGTGGGGCTGTGGCGATAGGAGAGCGGTTAGCCGTTAGCCTCGGCACCTCTCGAGCTTACGGCTAACCGCTAGCTGCTAACCGCTTCCTCAGATCGCCGCCCGCGCTCGGCGGGACGCGGCCCGGCCGCGCTTGCCGGCGGGCTTGCGCACGTAGAACAGCCACTCGGCCACCTCGTCGCGGCGGCGACCGGCGAGCACCCGGTACTGGCGCCGGGCGCCCGTCGCCTGGTCCGAGCGGAAGCGCTTGTGGCTGACCTCGCGGAAGTCGCGCCGGTAGTCGAACCGGTCGGCGCCCGCGGCCTCCGCCAGCGCGGCGCCGATCGCCTCGCGGGAGAGGATCCCCTCCTCGCTGTAGCTGACCACGATGTGCTCGGCCCGAGCCCCCGCCACCAGGTCGCGGAAGGCCTCCTCGCAGGGTGAGGGGCCCCGGCGAGCGCGCTTGCGGCAGTAGTCCGACAGCCGGTCGGCGAAGGGGCGCAGGCCGCTCTTGCCGTAGATCCCCGCCTCGTAGCCGGCGAGGTCCTCCACCGTGTGCAGCTCGGCCAGCACCTCCAGCACGTGATAGTTCTTGGCGTACTGCCGGTGGTTATAGGGCGGGTCCACGTACAGGACGTCCACCTTGAGCCGCCGGGCCAGCGCGTTGCCGTCGCCGCAGTAGGCCCGCCCCGCGGGCCCCTGCGTGTCGAGGGCGGGGGGCCGCAGCCGCAGCGGCTCCCTGGCCGACCCCTGCAGGTGCTTGAGGTAGGCGCCGTAGGTGCCGGAGATGTTCGCCACCCGGTCGGCCGCCTCCAGGAGCGCGCACAGGAGGACCGCGTGCTCGCCCTCGTCGATCCGCCCCTCGCGGCGCCAGGCCATGAGCTGGGCGTGCACCCCGTCGATCCGGGCCCCGTTCTCGGCCGAGAAGAACAGGCGCCCCGCCGCGCCCCCGGCCGCGTACTGGCGGCTGAACAGCCCCTCCGCCGGCGCGGCCGCCTCGTTGAGGTAGGCCACCACGGCGCACAGGGGCCGCGCCGCGGGCGAGGCGAGCTGCAGGGCGCGCGCGGCCGCGGCGCCCGACCGCCCGTCGGCGAACCGGCGCACCGGCCCCCGCTCCAGCAGGCGGGCGAAGGTGGGGTAGCGGGTCTGCTCCACGTACACCCGCTGGCGGATCCACGAGGCGCGCAGCAGGTCGTTGGTCCGCACCCGGAAGCCCGCCCGGCGGAAGTGCTGCGCCACGCTGCCGGTGCCGGCGAACACGTCGAGCAGGGTGCCGCCCTCGACCCCGCGCCCGCGCAGGAACTGCTCGATCGCCGGCAGGAGCTTGGTCTTGTTGCCGATCAGCCGCACCGCGCGCTCCCCCGCCGTCGCCCGCGCGGCGCCCGCGGCCGCCGCCCGATCAACAGCAGCTCGGTCACCTGCTGGTTGCTGTCGCCCTGCCCCGAGTGCAGGAGCCGCCGCTTGCGCAGCTCCACCTCGTGGTAGGCCTCCCGGGCGAGGTCCGCGAACCGCGCCAGGGCCCGGGCCGGCCGGTCCCCGGCGTCCCGATAGGTCCGCAGCAGCAGGCCGTTCTCCTCCCCATAGGAGAGCACCAGCCCCGCCCCGCGCTCGGCGCAGGCGGCGATCACCGCCCGCAGCTCGCCCTCGACGGTCCGCTTGCCGCAGAACGGCGAGCGGTGCCGCCGGTGGAGCGCGGGGTAGCGCCCCTTGGTGGTCTTGCCCCGCCGCACCTCGAGCTCGGGGTAGTCGTAGCGGGTGAGCACCTCGAGCACGTGATAGAAGCGCGAGTAGTTGTCCGCGGTGTAGGGCGGATCGACGTACACCACGTCCGCCGCCACCTCGTCCCAGCGGGCGAAGGCGCCCCGCCAGTCGCCCTGCAGGGCGAGGTTCCCCGGGCGCGGCCGCGCCGCTCGTGCGCCGGCCAGGATCGCCCGCGAGAAGGCGAGCAGCTTGCTCGGGATCGACTGCGCCCGCCGCTGCAGGACCGCCCGCACCTCGGCGTCGCGCACCAGCCCCCGCGGCTGGCAGAAGTGGCTGGTGGCCGAGGTCGTCACGCTGCACGCGTGCAGCAGCGCTGCGAGGTAGTGGGTGCGCTTGCCGCGGGCGAGGGGCCCCTGCAGGCGGTCGATCGCGTACCGGAGCGAGTCGACGGCCACCGCCTGCCGCAGGCCCAGGTACACGTTCGGGTAGTAGCTCGAGGCCAGCAGGTAGGGGAAGGCCCGCGGGTCCTGACGCCGCTCGCGGACGGCCGCCCGCCGGAACAGCGGCTGCGCCGCCCGGAAGGGCCCCGACGCGGCCGGCTCGCTCGCCTCGCAGTAGGCGGGCGTCTCCCGCAGGGCGAACTCCCGGTAGGCCCGCGCCCGCGCGGCGGCGTCGCCCGGCGGACGGCGCCGGGCCGGCGGCGAGAGGTCGGTCGGGCCGGGGAGGAACGGGCCCGCCTCGGGGTCGGGCGTCTCGGGTAGGAGGCCGAAGGCCGTGAGGAAGGCGTCCTCCAGGGCGACGGCGGGCCCCAGCCACTCCAGCAGCTTGGCCTGATTGGCGCGGAAGGCGGCGCCCAGGTCGCGCTCGGGGTCGAGGGCGCCGGCCAGGGCGTCGAGGTCTGGGTGCTCGAGGTAGGCCGAGGCGATGGTCTGGGCGTAGGCCTGCACGTCGTTGGCGACCACCCGGTAGCGCGGGGCGAGCGCCCGCCCCACCACCCCGGTCCCGCTCATGAGGTCGAGGACGCTCTGCGGACCGCGGCGCGATCGCGGCGCCGCCGCCTCGACCGCCGCGGCGATGTCCGCGGTGAGGCGCGTCTTGGCGCCCATGTACCAGATCGTCCGCACGGCGGCTCCCCCGGCTGGACCTATCGGCAGGCTGCGTCGCTGGCTTGAGCGGATTCGCCCTCAGCGGGCCGTGGGGACCGCGCCGACCGCCCGCCCCAGCGCCGCCCCCAGCTCTCCCAGGGTGAACGGCTTCTCGAGGAAGGCCGCCCCGCCGGCGCCGATCGCCTCCTGGGCGCGCTCGTTCATGGCGAACCCCGACACCAGCACCACCGGCAGGTCGGCGCGCTCGCTCCTCAGCTCGTGGACCAGCGCGCCCCCGTCGATGTCGGGCAGGCCGAGGTCGAGCACGGCGACGTCCGCCTGATCGGCGTGCTCGCGCAGCCAGGCGACGGCCGCGGCGCCCCGGCCGCAGGTGCCCACCGCCACGTGGCCGAGGGCCGAGAGCTGCCGCTCGATCGTCCGCCGCACCACGGGCTCGTCGTCCACCACCAGCACCCGCAACCCGGCGGGCGAAGGTCCACACGCCGCCGCCACGGGCGCGGCAGCCTCGGCCGCGACGGCGGGCAGCACGATCCGGAAGGTGCTCCCTTCTCCGGGCCGGGAGTCGAGGTCGATCCGGCCCTGGTGGGCCTGCACGGTGCCATACACCGCCGCCAGGCCCATGCCGGTGCCCTTCCCCTCGGGCTTGGTGGTGAAGAACGGCTCGAACACCCGCAGGTGCAGCTCCCGCGGAATGCCGCCGCCGGTGTCGCTTACCGACAGCTCCACGTACCGGCCCGGCGCCAGCCCCTCGTTGCGCTCCACCTGCTCGTCCCGGGTGGCGATCGTGAGCTCCCCGCCGTCGGGCATGGCGTCCCGGGCGTTGATCGCCAGGTTGAGCAGCGCGCTCTGCAGCTGCGTGGGGTCGCCGCGCGTCACCGGGTGCGTCGCCGCCAGGTCACGCCGCAGGTGGATCCGCTTGTCCAGGGACCGCTCCAGCAGGGTCACCACCTCCCCGACCAGGGCGTGCAGGTCCACCTCCACCGCGAGGTGCTTGCCGCGGCGCGCGAAGGCGAGCAGCTGCCCGGTCAGCTCGGCGGAGCGCTGCGCGGCGGTGCGGATCGCGTGCGCCGCCTCGACCGCCTCGGGCGACGCGCCGGGGTCGCGGGCGACGAGCTCCGCCAGGCCCAGGATCCCGGTCAGCTGGTTGTTGAAGTCGTGCGCCACGCCCCCCGCCAGCTCCCCGATCGCCTCCAGCTTCTCGGACTGGCGCAGGCGGGCCTCCATGAGCCGCCGCTCGGTCACGTCGATCGCCATGGTCAGGGCGACGCGCCTGCCGTCGGCCAGGCGACCGAGCGGGGCGGAGCGGAAGTCCCAGGTCCGGCGTGTGCCGTGGGCGGTGCGGACCGTGAACTCGCCGTGCTCCCGCCGCTCCTCCACCTCGAACAGCCCCGCGACGAAGCCCCGCACCTCGGCCACCCGCTCCGGCCCGTGCATGCGCATGACCCAGTCCGCGATCGCCGGCAGCTCCTGGTCGTCGTAGCCGGTGAGCTCGACCCAGGCCCGGTTCACCAGCAGGACCTCGCCGTCCTCCGCGTGCAGCACCGCCGGCAGGGGCGCGTCCATCAGGGCCCGCCGCAGGCGGCCCTCGCTCTCTCGCAGGTCCTCGCCGTCCCGCCGCACCTGCGCCAGCAGGCCGCCCACGCTCTGGGCGAGGGCGCACAGCAGCTCGAGGTTGAGGTGGTTCTCGGCGAACCGCGGCCGCAGGGTGCGCGCCGCCGCCAGGGCCGCGGTCAGGCCCCCCTCGGCGTCCGCCTCCGCCGATGCCTCCCTCGCCTCGCCGGCGCCGTTCAGCGGCACCGACGACAGCGTCTCGATCACCCGGGTGACGTCGCCGGTCTCGCGCTCGAGGGCCGCGAGGTCTCGGTCGAGGGCGCGCGCGCGCCAGCGGCTCAGGGTCACCGCGGCGGCTCCCAGCAGCAGCGCGCCCAGCACCACCCAGCTCTGCCCGGTCACGTCCTGGGCCACGACGAGCTGGAGCCCCCCCGTCCGCTCCAGGGGCAGGGCCGCCTCCAGCAGCACCCGCCGGTCGGTGAGGCGCAGCCCGTCGGGCGCGAACAGCGCCCCCAGGTCCTCGCGGTGCGTGGAGTAGCGGCACCGCCCCCGTCGATCGAGGACGATCAGGTCATGGCTCGTGTGGGCGGTGAGGAACTGCCCTGGCCAGAAGGAGGCCACCTCGAGCCCCTCCGCCGTCCGGACCACCACCATGAGCCGCTGCACCATGTCGGCGAAGTCGGGCGCGAACAGGAGCGTGTACTCGCCGACCTGCAGGCTGCTGGCCGCGCGGGTCAGGGCGCTGCCGCGCACCCGGACGCCGTTCAACCAGGCCGGGCGGGCGCGGCGCATGCGGTGGTCGGCGTCGACCGCGAACCGCGAGGCGGTCTCCACCTCCAGCGACAGCCCGCGGGTCATGGCGGCGACGGTGTGGGTCACCCGCTCCTGGAACTGCGTCCGGACCAGCTCCGCCTCGTGCCTCAGGTGCTGGCGGCCCTGCCAGTACAGGACCCCCACCGAGAGCGCCACCAGCAGGGCGAAGGCCACGGTGGCCGTGACGACGAAGGCCCGCGCCCGGGCGTAGATCGACAGCAGGGACTCGCCGCTCACGGCCCCGCCTCGAACTCGGCCACCCGCATGCGCTCGACGACGCGCAGCCGACCCTGCTCGACCCGCAGCAGGTGGTGGAGCTCCCGCACCGCGTCCCCCGCCGCGTCCAGCCGCACCCGCCCGTAGGCGTAGTCGTACACCCGGGGGGTCGCCAGCCAGCGGGCGAGGGCGGCCCGGTCGTCGCCTGCCTCGGCCAGGCCCTGATACAGGATGTCGAGGAGTGAGAAGCTGTAGGCCGCGGTGTGCGCGGGCGTGTAGTCGTGCGCCTCCTCGTAGCCCGCCAGCAGCTCCTGGTAGCGCGGGGTGAGCGGGCCGTTCTGGGTGACGAAGGTCACGCCCTCCAGGGCCTCGGGCGAATACAGGGGCAGGCCGAACAGACCCCAGTCCGAGGACAGGATCGCGATGCCGGGGTGCTGCGCCCTCAGCCGGGGCGTGAGGCGGAGCAGCACGTCGGGCGACACGATCAGGTAGGCGGCGTCGGGCGCCCAGCGGCGGACCTGCTCCAGCGCCGCCTCCTCGTCGGCCAGCGAGACGACCGAGGCCGCCGCGGGTCCCAGGCTTCGCGCCACCGCCTCGCCCAGGGACTCGGTGTAGGCGCGGTTGGTGGCGCCGGTCAGCACCGCCACCCGGGCGAAGCGGGGCTGGAGGTGACGCGCCGCCAGGCGCCCGACCAGCTCCGTCCCGGCCACCAGGCGGAAGAAGCCGTCCTCGCGCCCCTGGAGGGCGTCGGTGGAGGCGGCCACCGAGAAGCAGGGCAGACCGGTGCGCTGGGCCTCGTCCGCCAGCGTCAGGCCGGCCTCACTGATGGCCGCGCCCACGACCACACTCACCCCCGCCCGGTCGAGCTCGGCGTAGGCGCGCCGCAGGTCCGCCGGAGCGAGCGTGGGCGCGCGCACCACCAGCTCGACCGGACGCCAGCCGATCCGCGGGTGGCGCTGCTGGTAGTAGCGCAGCGCGAGGATCGCCTCGTGGCCGAGGGAGGTGTCGGGGGACAGGGCGACGCCGATGCGGATGGGGCGGGTGGCGTACGTCACCCCGGCGGCCGCCGCGGCGCAGGCGGCGACGAGCAGGAGCGAGGCGATCTTGAGGCGCTGGGCGCTCACTTCCACGGACCTTCGGGTCCAGCTTGCGCCCCGGCAGGGGCGATGGCAATGGCCAACTGCCGGTGTCGCGGATTTGTGCACCTGGCGCCGCCAGGAGGAGATCGCCCAGGCCCTGGCGGCCGACGAGCGCGGCGCCTGCCGCGGGCCCCATCCTGGCCCAAGGCTAGGGCGCCACCCCGCAGCGCTTGCCGAGCTCGACCAGGCTCTTGCTCTCGCCCATGGCGATCAAGGTGTCGCCCGCCTCCAGCACCGTCTCGGCGCGGGGGTTGAACAGCATGGTGCCGTCCGCCCGGCGGATCGCCAGGACGATCAGGTCGAGGTCGCTGCGCAGGCCGCTGCGCTTGAGGGGCACCCCGACCAGGCCGCACCCCTCGCCGACCTCCACCTGCTCGAGCTCGAGCTGCAGGTCGTGGCTGGCGGCGAACTCCAGGAACTCGGCCACCACCGGCTGAAGGACCGCCTGCGACAGGCGGTGGCCGCCCACCGAATAGGGCGAGACCACCTTGTCGGCGCCGGCGTGCTTGAGCTTGGCCTCGCTCTTGGTCTCCAGGGCCCGGGCCACGATCTTGAGCCCGGGCGCCATCTGGCGGGCTGAGAGGCAGATGAACACGTTCTGGGCGTCGGAGGCGACCAGCGACACCAGCCCCCGGGCGTGCTCGATCCCTGCCCGGGTCAGCACCTCCTCGTCGGTGGCGTCGCCCAGGATGTACAGGTGGCCCGCCTCCTCGCAGGCCTGGATCCGCTCCACGTCGGCGTCGACCACCACGAAGGGGGGCGGTCGCTTGGCGTGGGCCATTTCACGGGTGACCTCCTCCCCCATGCGGCCAAAGCCGCAGATGACCCAGTGCCCGCGCAGGGCGGCGATCTTCTGCTCCAAGCGTCTCCTCCCCAGGGTCCGCGCCAGCTCCCCCTCGACCACCGACTCGATGAAGCTGGCCGTCGAGAAGGCGAGCAGGAACACCCCGCTCAGGATCAGCAGGGCGGTGAAGGCCCGCCCGGCGGTGCTGAGCTGGCCCACCTCGTTGAAGCCGACCGTGCTGATCGTGATCAGCGTCATGTAGAAGGCGTCGAACACCCGCATCCCGAGCAGCCGGTACCCGAGCGTCCCGACGCCGAGCAGCAGCACCAGGCCCAGCAGGGCCAGCCGCAGGCGCGTTACGGGGTCGAGCCCCAGCCGTGGCGTCGCCTTCACGGGCGGGATTATGCCCCACGGGGCTGTCTTCCGCGCCTCGCGCCCCGGCGGCCGCGTGATATCTTGAAAACCTCATGTTTGGAGGCAACCCATGGCCGACACCCAGACCCAAGAGCAGGTCGTCACCCTCACCGACAAGGCCCAGGCGATGGCCAAGAAGTTCCTCGCCGAGGAGGAGCAGCCCACCGACAAGGTGCTGCGGATCGGCGTGAAGTCGGGGGGCTGCTCGGGCTTCAGCTACGAGGTCTCGATCGACGTCAAGAAGTCCGACGACGTCGTGCAGGGCTACGAGGGCTTCGACGCGGTGGTCGATCCGATCAGCAAGCAGTTCCTCAAGGGGGCGGTGATCGACTACGTGGACGAGATCGGCCACGCCGGGTTCAAGTTCGAGAACCCGAACGCCAAGAGCGGCTGCGGGTGCGGCACCTCGTTCGACGTGTGAGCGCCCTCCCCTGAAGCTCGCCTCCGTCACCGACGCTCGCCGCGCCTGCGTCTACTGCCCCAAGCTGTGCCGCCACGCCTGCCCGGTGGCGGTGGTGGAGGGGAGCGAGCAGGCGACGCCCACTTTCAAGCAGCAGGTCGCCCTCGACGCCGAGACCGGCCGGCGCCCGCTCGACGCCGAGCGGGCGCGCGTCCTGTACAAGTGCACCGACTGCCAGGCCACCGTCGACGCCTGCCGCCACCGGATCGACGTGTCGTCCTCCCTGCGGGCGGCGCGGGCGGTGGCGGTCGAGCAGGGGGTGGCGCCGCCCGAGGTCGCGGCCCTGCGGGAGCGGTTCGACGCCCACGGCTCGCCCTACGCGCAGGACCTCGGCGCCGCGGCGGCCGAGGCCCTGCGGCGCGACCCCCTGCCGACCGACGGCACCCTGGGGCTGTTCCCGGGCTGCACCGCCCTGGCTCGGCTGCCGGGCGAGGTGCGGGCCGCGGCCGCGGCGCTGCGCCGCCTCGATCAGGCCCCCGCCCTGGCCCTGAGCAACCCCGTGTGCTGCGGCTACCCCCTCGACGCCGCCGGCCTCGACGAGGCGTTCGAGCTGCACGCCCGCCGGGTGGCTGCCTCGCTGAGCCGGTTCCGCCGCGTCACCTGCCTCTCGCCGGCCTGCGCCTGGACCCTGGCGGTGCGCTACCGCGAGGTGGGGGTGGAGCCGCCCGTGGCGGCGGCGCCCCTGGTCGACCTGCTGGCGGCGCAGGCGCCCCGAATCCGCGAGCTGGCCCGCTCGGCGCCGCCGCCGCAGCAGCGGCACGCGTACCGCGACCCCTGCTTCCTGGGCCGCCGCCTGCGCCGCACCGAGGAGCCCCGGGCCGCGCTGGAGGCGGCCCTGGGCGCGCCCCCCCTGGAGCTGGGCTACGCCCGCGGCGACACGATCTGCTCGGGCGGCGGCGGGGTCTACCCGCTCACGCACCCCGAGGAGGCCAAGGGCTGCGCCCGCCGGGTGGCGGACCTCGTGCGCGAGACCGCGCCCGATGTGCTGGTGACGGCCTGCCCCTCGGACCGCCAGAGCCTGGAGCGGGCGGAGACGGGCCTCACGATCAAGAGCCTGGTCGAGGTGGTGGCGGAGCGGATCGGAGCTTAGGGCCCGGAAGGAGAGAACTCGATCGAGCTCGTCGAGGCATCGCCGTTCCTGGCAAGGCGCGAGGAGGTCCAGCAATGCAGCGCATTGTGAGCTCCGAGCAACGCAGCCAGGGACGGCGAGGACCGGCGAGATCGATCGAGTTGACGGGCCCTTAGTAGCCGAGCGCCCGCAGGGTCTCGCCGAGCTCGCTCAGGACCCGCGACGGCGGGTTGCAGAGCGGAAAGCAGCAGCCGTTCCGCGAGAAGTCCTCGATCGGACTGCCTGGCCAGGGGGTCGACCAGGCCGCGGGCTACGACTGCTTCTTCCGGCGCAGGTACGGCGAGGGCTCCAGCGGCCCCTCCAGCTCGTCGCCTTCGATCTCGTCGTCGGGCTCGAGGCCGATCTCGATCCCGGCCCGCCCCAGCGTCTCGACGCGCACCGGCGGCATGCCCAGCGCGCGCTTGATCGCCGCCACCAGGGCCTCGGGGTCGGCGGCGGGGATCGCCTGCACCGCGTCGGGGCCCTCCCGGCGCCGCTCGGCGCGCACGAACAGCCAGGCCCCGTCGTGCAGGCGGTGCACCGACTCGCGCACCCACACGTAGACCCCGTCCTCGGGCTCCTCGAGGCTCTCCACCTGCGAGAGCTCCTCGCCGCCGGGCACGTCGAGGGCGTGCGCCCACTCGCGCCCGGCGAGGTCGCCCCAGGCCAGCCAGGGGGGCGTCGGCGGGACCGCCACGCTACAGCCCCGAGTAGACCGGGCCTCCGCCGGCGGGGGTGACCCAGGTAATGATCTGGTAGGGGTCGCGCACGTCGCACGTCTTGCAGTGGACGCAGTTCGAGAAGTTGAGCCGCAGGGTGCGCCCCTTTCCGTCGTCGGTGGCCGCCATCTCGTACACCCCCGCCGGGCAGAAGTACTGGCAGGGGTTGCCGAACTCCTCGGTGCAGCGGGTGTGGCAGATGTCGTAGTCGGTGACCACCAGGTGCGGCGGCTGGTCCTCGTCGTGGATCGCCCCCGCGTGGTACACGTCGGTCACCTTGTCGAACACGATCCCCTCCGACTTCACGGTCGGCTCGGGGAGCGGCTTGGGCGGCTGGAGGGGAGCGACGCTCTTGAAGCCGTCCTTGATCTCCGCCGCCTTGTTCGCCGCCGTGTCGACGGTGGGCGTGAGCTGCCCCGGGCTGTCGCCCTTGCTCCCGGTGCCGCCGTCCTTCAGCCGCCGGTAGTGGGCGTGGTCGGCGTGGACCGGCAGGCGCCCGGGAGGCCACAGGCCGCCCGACTGCACGTGCAGCCCGGCCGCCATGCCGCCGCGCATGAAGCCGAAGGGGCGCTTCTGGAAGCCCGCCCGGAAGTTGCGCACCTTCCACAGCTCGTCGAACACCCACGAGTCGAGGATCTTGCCCCAGTACTGCTTGGTGAGCTCGGCCGGCGCCTTGGGCTCCTCGCCGCCGCGGGCCGCCGTCCGCAGCATCTCGAAGGCGGTCTCCGCCGCGAGCATGCCCGACTTCATGGCCAGGTGAATCCCCTTGAGGCGGGTCATGTTGAGGAAGCCCGCCGAGTCGCCCACCAGCATGGCGCCGGGCATGTAGGGGCGCGGCACCGAGAACCAGCCCCCCTCGGGGATCGTCTTGGCGCCGTAGCGGACCACCTCGCCGCCCTCGAGGATCTTGGCGATGAACGGGTGCCGCTTCCACTCGCTGAACAGGCGGTGGGGGTCGAGGGTCGGGTCGGGGGAGTCGAGGGACACCACGAACCCGAGGGACACGTGGTCGTCCTGGAAGGCGTACACGAACCCGCCGCCGAACTCGTTGCCGGTCAGCGACAGGGGGGCCCCGGCCGTGTGGATCACCTGCCCCGGCTTCAGCCGCCCGGCCGGGACCTTCCACACCTCCTTGCAGCCGGTGGAGTAGATCTGCGGGTTGCGCCCCTTGTCGAGCTCGAAGGCGCGCACGAGGTGGCGGGTGAGCGAGCCGCGCGACCCCTCGCCGAAGATCGTCAGCGGGGCCAGCAGGTCGTTGCCGGGCTCGAAGCTGTCCTTCTTCTGGCCGTGCTTGTCGACGCCCTTGTCGACGGTGCGCACCCCCCGGACCGCGCCCGCCTCGTCGAACAGCACCTCCGCCCCGGGGAAGTCGGGGGTGATCATGACCCCCTTCTCCTCCGCGATCCCGGCCAGCCACTTCACGAACCGGTTGAGGCTCATGATCTGGTTGCCGTGGTTGTTGAAGGTGGGCGGCAGGAAGGGGGCCTTCATGCTGCCGCCGCCGCCGAACATGACCCGCAGCTCGTCGTGCAGGGCCGGCCCCTCGAAGGGCGGCTCCTTGTCGGCGTAGTCGGGGATCAGCTCCTCGAGGGCGCGGGGGTCGAGGACCGCGCCCGACATGACGTGCTCGCCCACCTCGGAGGACTTCTCGATCACCATGATCGGGGCCTCCTCGACGTCGATCGGCTGCCCCTCCTCGGCCCCGCTCTCGACCGCCTCGTTGTGCTGGGCGATCAGGTCCATGAGCCGGATCGCGCCGGCGAGGTTGGCGGGGCCGGCGCCCACGAACAGCACGCCGCAAGGCAGCTCGTCGCGCTCGATCTCGTCGCTGTCGTCGCTCATGGGGGGCCTCCTGGGGTGTGGGAGCGGCGCGCCGCGTCACGCGCGTGTGCCGCGAGGCGTCATGATAGCCGCGACCCCCGGTAGGGCAATCGCAGGCGCTTCACCTGACGCGCACGCCGTGCGCGTCAGGGCCTCAACTGAAACGGCCACGGCGGCAACCCTTGACCTGGCGCTCGAGCGCCGGTGGCGCCCGCCTTGCTCACCCTCCCCCGCCATGCCTCGACCCAAGCGTCCCCACCGGGTCGCCGGCCGCCAGGCCCGCGCCCGCCTGCTCACCACCGGCCGCGAGGAGCTGCCGGTCCTCGACCTGTCGCTGGGCGGCGCCTGCCTGGCGCTGGAGGAGGTGCTGCCGGGGCGCGAGCGGGTCCGACTCGAGCTGCGCCACCCCCACCTGGCGGCGCCCGCCGCCCTGCGGGCCGAGGTGGTGTGGTCGCGGCGCGCGGCCGAGGGGAGCCCCGCCCGCGCCGGGCTGCGGTTCCTGGAGCTGACCGCGCCTCAGCGCCTGGCGCTGCGCCGGTGCATGCTGGCCGAGCACGGCCACGCGGTGATCGCCGAGGACGGCGCCGTGGCAGGCTATCTGGTCCAGACCGGCCCCGCCGCCTGGGGCTGCTTCGACCGCGAGGTGCGTCGCGTGGCCGAGCTCCTGCGGGAGGAGGACGGGCTGTTCCTGGCGCGCGAAGGCAGCAAGGCCAAGGTCCCCAGCGTGATCGCCGCCGCCGGGCGGGCGTTCGGCCTCACGAGCCCGCCGCAGCTCGACCCCGCGGTGGAGCTCGGCGAGCCCGAGCTGCAGGGCAGCGCCGTCCACGCCCACGGCGCTCACGTGGGGTACGTGGCGAGCACCGGCGAGACCACCTGGTCCTTCTTCGACCCGCAGCGCGAGCCGCTCGGCTTCATGACCCGCGACGAAGGCCTGTGGCGGGTGGTGCTGCTGGGCAGCAGCGACGATGGCGCCCTCGAGCTGCGGCGCGCCGACAGCTACCCGGCCGCGCTGGCGGCGGCCTTCCGCCTCGCCGCCCCGCCCGAGCTGCGGACGGCGGTGTTCCGCCCGGCGCACCGGCTGGAGGCATTCTAGCGGATTCAACCGCACCACACGCCGCGAGCGGCGCGGACGTCGGCGGCTACTGGCTCGAGGCCAGGCCCAGGCTGCCGGCGATCCCGGCGGCGGGGGCGGTGCTCAGCCGCTCGCGCACCCGCAGGTAGTAGCCGTGGGCCCACACCGTGCGCCCGGCGGCGGTGCGCAGCTGCACCCACTTGCCATCGCGACCGATCACGTCGAGGGTCTCGCCCCGGGCGCCGCTGGCGAGCACCTCGTGGTCGGTGCCGGGGCCGGCCCGCAGGTTGAGGCGGTGGGCCCGGATCACCTCGGCCACCTCGGTGGGCTGAGGCATGGCGTCGGGGCCCCACACCGCGCCGCGGAACAGGCTGAACCGGCGGGGGCTCTCGCCGTAGCGGTCGGGGTGGTCGACCACCATCTGCAAGCGCGAGCCCGAGGTCACCCGCGTCACCGGCAGGGGCTGGCCGTCGTTGATGTTGCCGTAGTAGACGACCTCGCCCGGCACGCCGATCAGGTAGGTGTGCCACACCACCCGCCCCTCGAAGTTGGGCGCCTGGTCGGTCTGGTTCCAGTCCATGAGGACCATGTCGCCGCCGGCCCACTCCTCGTAGGAGACCGGGTCGGTGTTGTCGGCGAGGTTCATGGCCCCGAGGTAGTACTGCGACCAGGCCTGAAACTGCTTGGGCGAGGAGAACTGCCGGTCCTCGTTGCTCACCTCCACGAACCGCCGCGTGGGCGCGTGGTACACCCGCCACACCACCGGCAGGCCGTAGGTGGCGGCGTACTCGCACAGGAGCGCGATCGACAGGTCGGCGCAGTCGAGGCGCGTCCCCTCCTGGGCGTGGCGGTTGGCGCGGGCCTCGGCCCACTCCTGGTAGGCGTAGGCGTACGAGCCGTTGGCGGGGTCGTCTCCGAAGGGGTCGGACCAGCGGTGCTCGCTGGCCCAGGCGCCCTCGTGGACCGCGGGGCCCTGAAAGGGCGGGATCGGCTGGGCGCTGGCCGGGGCGGCGAAGGCCAGCAGGGCGAGCAGGGCGGCGGCGGGGGCGCGCATGAGGTTCTCCTTCGCCGCAGCGCGAGCACCTGCCAGGGCACAGGAGGCGTCGGGCGCGGCCGTCACCCGCCCGTGTGCAACCGGGGGTCCAGGCCAGGTCACGGCGGCGTCAAGGCCGCTATCCCCCAGCCTTCAGCGGAGATAGGGTGGGCGGTCCGCACCCTGGGCCCATCGTCCAGATCTGGGCGGCCCTTCAGGTGCGTCGCAGGGATGGTTTCGCTGGAACGGGGTGCTCAGTCCAGCAGGCTGCCGCCGCTGTTCTGGAACATCTGATAGCCGAGCCACACGTTCCACACCACCGACACCAGGCCCGTCGTCAGGGCGCCGATCGCCAGGCGGCGGCCCCGGGCGTGCACCAGGCGCCCGAGCAGCCAGGGGGCGACGGCGGCGGCGAACAGCCCGAACAGGGCCCCGATCCCCGGCACCGCCAGGCTGACGGCGGCCACGAACAACAGCTTGCCGGCGCTGGCCTCCAGCTTGTGCTGCGGGGTCACCCCCCGCCGCGCCGGCGGCGGCTCGTAGGTGGCCTCGTCGAGGAGCGGCCCGCTCCGCGGCGCCTCCCCGTCCCCGTCCCCGTCCCCGTCGTCGAGGTCGCGCTCGGCCGCCAGCCGGGCCGCCACCTCGGCGGGGGTAGGGACGCCCTCGTCCTCCTCCGCGGGCAGCCCCACGCTCTCGCGGGGGAAGGCGCGGTCGATCGCCTCCTGGCCCCGGCGCAGGTCGGGCGGGGGCACCCGCAGCGGCACCGGCTGACCCGCCTCGACCGCCGCCTCGGCGGCCGCCGGCAGGTCGAGGGGCAGGCCCGCCTCCTCCAGCGCCCCCCGCGCCTTGCGCAGGTCGGCGAGGGTGCGCGCCACGAACACCACCAGCCCGGGGGCGTCCTCGTCCTCGGGTCGACTGCTCTTGATCGCCATGCGCCTTAGGTTACCGTGCCCCGCGCTGAAACATGCGCAACGACGACGCCCAGCTCGCCCTCGCCTACCGCCACTGCCGCGCCGTGGTCACCGAGCGGGCCAAGAACTTCGCCTACGCCTTCTTGCTGCTGCCCCCCACCCGCCGGCGCGGCCTGGAGGCGATCTACGCCTACTGCCGGGTGGCGGACGACTTCGCCGACGACGAGGGGCTGGCCCCCGAGGAGCGAGCCCGGCGCCTGGCGGACCTGCGCGCCCGCCTGCGGGCGGCGCTCCCCGCGCCCGGCGACCCCACCGAGGCGCCCCCGCCCCCTCACCCCGAGCTCGACCCGCTGCTGCTGGCCCTGCGCGACACGGCCCTCCGGTTCGGGGTCGAGCGCCACGACCTCGACCTGGTGGCGGTCGGCTGCGAGCAGGACCTCGAGGTGAGCCGCTACGCCACCTGGGAAGAGCTGCGCGACTACTGCTACATGGTGGCCTCGGCGGTCGGCCTGGCCTGCCTGGAGGTGTTCGGCTACGCGGGCGAGCGGGCCGCCCTGCGCGAGCAGGCGGTCGACCTCGGCCTCGCCATGCAGCTCACCAACATCATTCGCGACGTCGCCGAGGACTGGGCCCGCGACCGGGTCTACCTGCCGCAGGAGGACCTGGCCCGGTTCGGCGTGGACGAAGCCCAGCTGGCGGCGGGGCGGGTCGACGAGCGGTGGCGGGCGCTCCTCGCCTTCGAGGTCGCCCGGGCCCGGGAGCTGTTCGCCAGCGGCAAGCGCCTGGCCGCCTCGGTCCGGCGCCGCTCGCGGGTGTGCCCGCTCGCCCTGGCGGCGATCTACGAGCGGCTGCTCGACGAGGTGGAGCGCGCCGACTACGACGTGTTCTCCCGGCGGGTCTCCCTCACCGGCGGCCAGAAGCTGGGGCTGCTGGGGCGGTGCCTGGCGCCGGCCCTGCTGGGGGCAGGGTGAGCGAGGCGGCCAGCGTCCACCCCACCGCGGTGATCGGCGAGGGCGTCCTCCTCGGCCCTGGCACCCGGGTGGGGGCCTACGCGGTGATCGAGGACGGGGTGCGGCTGGGGGCCCGCAACGTGATCTGGCCCCAGGCCTTCGTGGGGCGCGGGACCACCATGGGGGACGAGAACCAGGTCCACATGGGCGCCGTGATCGGCCACGTCCCCCAGGACCTGTCCTTCGACCCCGCCACCGAGACCTTCACCCGGATCGGCCACCGCAACGCCTTTCGGGAGCACTGCCAGGTGCACCGGGCCACCCGGCCGGGCCAGGCCACGGTGATCGGCGACGACAACCTGTTCATGGCCCTGTCGCACGTGGCGCACGACTGCCGCGTCGGCAGCCGAGTGGTCCTGGTGAACCAGGCCAGCCTGCCCGGCCACTGCGAAGTGGGCGACCGGGTGCTCATGTCGGGCTTCACCGGGATCCACCAGTTCTGCCGGATCGGCCGCCTGGCCATGGTCTCGGCCCTGTCGGTGTCGAACAAGGACCTGCCGCCCTTCTTCACCTACGGAGGCCGCCCGGCGGTCGCCCAGTCGGTGAACGCGGTGGGGCTGCGGCGGGCCGGCCTGTCGCCCGAGGCGCGCCGCGAGCTCAAGCAGGCGTACCGGCTCCTGTACCGCTCGGGCCTCACGGTCGCCGAGGCGCTGGAGGCGATCGAGGCCTCCTGCGCGAGCGTCGAGGTGGCCGAGCTGGTGAGCTTCGTGCGGGCCAGCAAGCGGGGGATCGCAGGGGGCCGCCCCGGCCGCGGCGGCGGCGAGGAGGACGAGGGCGCCGAGGCGTCCTGACGCCGCGGCGCTCGCGCCTCGGTCCCGAGACCGATCGGTCCCACGGGGTGGGCGTCAGTCGAACAGCAGGGGAAGCGCGGCCAGCCCGCCGATCACGGCGATCTGCCGGAGGATCCCCAACACCAAGGCTCTCTGCACCAGGGTCACCGTCGCTCCTCCTCGAACACGCGGGTCGTCGTCCCTTCCTCTGCGCGGATCCCGTGCCGTGGGGAAGAGAAGCCGAGGCCGACGATTGCGGAGCACCTCGCGCGGGTGCGGATCGTGGCGACGAGGGGTTGTTGGACCGTCTCCGGTCGAGCCCCCCGCGAACCACACGGCAAAGACGGCCTCACCTGCTAGGCTAGGGACGTGAGCCAGCAGCAGTTCGGGCTCGAGATCAAGCTCTTGCGCGAGCAGCGCAAGCTGAGCGCCAAGGACCTGGCGGAGGCGGTCGGGCTCAGCCCGTCTCAAATGTCGCGCCTCGAGAGCGGCCAGCGGCGGGTGGACGCCGTCCTCCTCTCCAAGATCGCCCGCGCCCTCGACGTGCACCCCTCTCACTTCTTCCAGGGGTTCGAGGACGGCCCCGGCCCCCGCCCCGCGCCGGCGGCGGTCGCCGAGGAGCCGCTCCCCCAGGCCCCGGCCCTCAGCGCGGTCCCCTCGCAGCTCGGCCGCTTGCTCCGCGGCGAGCGGCGGCGACGCCACCTGACCGCCGAGGAGCTGGGGCACAAGGTGAGCAAGGGGCGGGCCTTCGTGCAGGACCTCGAGGCCGGCCGCTCCGAGCTGGTCACCGGCGACACGCTGCTCAAGATCGCCAAGGTGCTGCGGATCGCCCCCGAGCTGCTGCTGGAGGCGCAGCGCAACGACATCCGCGAGCTGCGGCGGAGCCTGCGCCGGCTGGAGCGGGCCCACACCGAGCGAACGTTGGGCGACCTCGAGCTGGAGGGCTCGCCGGGGGTCAAGCGCGGGGTGCCCCTGGTCGAGGCGGAGGACGGAGGCCTGCCCCTGGCCTTCGACCAGGGGGTCCCCGAGGGGCGGGTGATCGACTACCTGTACGTGCCCGGCCTGCGGGCCACCGCGGGGTTCGCCGTGCGGTGGACCGGCGAGGCCATGCAGCGGGCGGAGGCCCCCTCCTTCCGCGAGGGAGACCTGCTGGTGTTCGACGCCGGGCGCGAGGCGCGCCACCAGGACTTCGTGTTCGCGCTGCTGCCCGAACGCAGCGTGTTCCGGCAGCTGTTCCTGGACCCCAAGGGGCGCCTGCGCCTGCAGCCGCTCAACCTCGACTACCCTCCCCTGGTCCCGCCGCGCGAGGACCTGCAGGAGCTGTTCCCTCTGGTCGCGCGGCTCCAGGCGATCTAGCGGGAGCGGGAGGGGCGAATCCCGTGCACGAGCCGACGCTGGTCCTCAACCGCAACTGGGCTCCGATCACCACCACGCAGGTGCGCCAGGCCCTGGTCCTCCTGTGCCGTCAGGCCGCCGCGGCGGTGTGCCCCGACACCTACGAGCTGTTCGAGCTGCCCCGCTGGATCGACCGCACCCGCGACCGCCTGACCGCCCTCGACCGGGCGCGCCTGGTGCGCACCCCCTCCTCCTGGCTGGAGAAGCCCGAGGTGATCCTGCTGCGCGAGTTCGGCGGCCAGCCCCGCCGCGAGATCGCGTTCAGCCGCCGCAACCTGTTCCGCCGCGACGGCTTCCGCTGCCAGTACTGCGAGCGCCTCCACCCGCCCCACGAGCTGTCGATCGACCACGTGCTGCCCCGCTCGCGCGGCGGCAAGACCAGCTGGGAGAACTGCGTGCTGGCCTGCGTGCGGTGCAACTCGCGCAAGGCGAACCGCACCCCCCGCGAGAGCGGCCTCCGCCTGCGGCGCCCCCCGCGGCGACCCACCTGGTCGCCGCTGCTGGCGGCGCTGCCGCAGATCCAGCCCGAGAGCTGGAAGAAGTTCCTGCGCACCGCGGGGTGAATCGCCCTCGCGCGCGGGGCGACGAGCTAGCTGTTCATGTCGACGGGAGGCGTCCCCTTCAGGGTCAAGGGACGCTCCCTGAGCCGCGGGCGGCGAGGGGAGCGCGTCGGCCTGACGGCCGAGCGCTCCCCCGCGGCGCGCGCTCCGCCTACTCCGGCGCCCGCAGGCAGAACGCGCCGGCGCGCAGCGCGATCACCCGCAGCTTGGGGGCCACGAAGCGGAAGGTGGGGTGGTGCTGCCGGGTCAGCTGGGAGAACTCGATCCCCTGGATGCGGCAGGCGCCCACCACCTCGCCCACCAGGCCTTCGATGTCGAGAGCGCTGAAGGTCAGGCCGGTGTCCGCCTCCTGCGCCTTGATCTGGGCCTTGAGCGACTCGTCGAGGACGCACCCGACCGGGTGGCCGTCGATGGGGGCGATGAACACGTACCCCTGCTGCTCGTAGTCCCAGCCGGCGCGGTTCTGGCGCCCGTCGAGGCGGACGCGCCGGCCGAGGTAGGCGTCGGGGTCGCGGGAGGCGGCCAGGGCGTCGATGTGCGTGTCGCCGCCCAGCGCCTCGGTCCAGCTGCTCCACAGGGTGGCGGCCTCCTGCCGCAGGGCGCGGTCGGTGGCCTCGCGCGCGGCGGCGGCCGCCTGCTGGCGCTCCTCGAAGGCGGCGATGCGGGCGGCGATCCGCTCGAGGGTGGCCGCCTGGCCCGCCGCGAGCTTGCCGTGGCGCTCCACCTCGTCCTGGAGCGCCCGCAGGCAGCGCTCCAGCCGCGGGTCGGCATCGGCGCTCTCCGCCGCCACCCCGGCCAGGCGCTCCTCGGCCAGGGCGCACACCTTGCCGCTGGCCGCCTCGCCCGCGGCGGTCACCTCGGCCACGGTCGCGGCGACGCCGGGGTCGTCGCCGAAGCGGGCGCGCCCGGCCTCCAGCACGGGGTGGGTCAGGGCGCGCTCGACCACGTCCACTCGCGCCTGGGTGAGCGGCAACCCGAGGGAGCCGGTGGCCAGCCAGGTCTCGTGGTCGTGGCCGGTCTCGCCCTCCCAGCCGGCGCAGCGGTCGCCGTAGGCGTCGGTCGTCTGGCGCCAGGCGTTCACCGCCCGCTGGATCACCAGCTCCTTCTCGGCGCCGGCGGCGGCCGCCTCGTAGGCGGCGCGGGTGCGGGCGATCCGCTCGCTCAGCTCCGCCCGGCGCGGGTCGCCGGGCAGCACCTGCGCGAAGGCGTCCTCGGCGTACTGGATGAACCGGGGCACGCTGTCGCGCTCGGTCGGGTCGTCGCCGCTCATGGCCCGATCGATCCGGTCGAGGGGCTCGGTCACCCGCGACACCAAGACGTCGGCGGTGGCGGCGAGGGCCCGCTCCCGCAGGGCGGCGATCTCCTGGGTCAGCCGGCCGCGGCTCTCCTCGTCGAGGGAGCTCACCGCGTCGTCGCTCGCCAGGACCTCCTCCGCCTCGCGCAGCCGGACCTCCACGGCCTCCCCCACCTTGGGGCTGCCCGCGCCGCGGGTGCCCTTCTCGAGGTCGCTGCGAGCGGCGTCGAACAGGCGCTCCATCCGGCTCTTGATCCCCTCCGCCAGGCGGGCGCGGAGCTTGGCGGTGATCTGCGCGCGGGCGTCGTCGATCTCGCCCTGGAGGGTGGCGCGGACCTCGCCCTCCAGCTTCTCCAGGCAGGCCTCGGCCCGGACCACGCCGCGCTCGGCCTCCTCGGGGCGGTGCACCTTGAGGTTGTCGAGCGCCATGCGCAGGTGGCGCTGCCCCTTCTTGAGCTCGACGGCCTGCGGGTCGACGCCCGGCGGGGGCGCGGGCGCGGCGGCCGGCGTGGCGGGGGCGGCCCCAGCGGCGGGGGGCGCCGCCTCGGCCGGCTCCTCCTGGAGGGCGGCGACGCGGGTGAGCAGGTCGGCGTCGATCCCGAGGGCCTCGGGGGCGATCGGCTCGGGGTAGGACGCCGCGTCGGCCATGCCCGCGGCGAACCGGACCAGCCGGTCGCACAGGACCGGCGCCTCTCGCTGCGCCTTGGCGCGCGCCATCTCGCGGCCGGTGGGGTTCTCAGCCAGGTCGACCATGCCGCGCAGCTGCTTGGCGACCCCCTGCAGGTACGCGGGCAGCTTCTGGATCAGCGAGGCGCCGGGGCTCAGCTTGCGGAACAGCTGCTTGATCTTCACTCCGCTGGCGGGCATGGGGACGCTCTGGGCCATGCGGGTCAGCGCCGGCAGCTCGGCCACGAACACGTCGAAGTCCTCCGGGCTGGTGCGGGTGAGCGCCTCCTCGGCCCGGTTGGAGTCCAGCTCGCTGATGCGGTCGGAGAACTTGGCGACGAAGGGCTCGGCGCGGGCGGCGAAAGCCTCGGCGGTCAGGGTGTCGGTGGTCATGAGGGCTCCTGAGGGTGAGGGTTGGTTCGGGAGAGGGAGGCGGCGTCAGGGGACGAAGACGTCAGGGGACGAAGACCCAGGCGCCGTCCTGGTGGTTGAAGCGGCCGGGCCGGCGGGGCTTACCGGGGTACTCGGCGACCGACTCGAAGGCGGCCACGACGGCGTTCCGCTTGTCGTCGGCCGTGGCGAGGACGTGGCCGCGGTTCACGCCGTTCGCCGCCCGGCCGAACGAGATGTACATTCCGGTCAGCTGACGGATCAGCTGCGTGAGCATGTGCAGCAGCTGGCGCACGAGGCCCTGCGCCGCGTCATCGGCGAGGCCGTGGGCGAAGTTGCGGGGGATCAGGCCGGTGGCCTGGACGACCTGCTGGCTGTGGGGGCAGGCGAACATGACCTTCATGCGCCCGCCGTCGTGCTCGGCGTGGTCGATGAGGTGCTCGATCTCGTCGTAGCTCACGTAGGGCATCGCGCTCTCGCTCCTCGAACTCGGTCGGCTGGGTGCGACCGCCCCTCAGCAAGGGGTGGGCCTCTGCGGAAGTCATGGTGCGCCTTCGACCCGCCCGGTCTCGGGGCGCGCGAGCGACGCGCGCGCGCGGCGCGCGCGCGAGGCCGGCCAGCGACGGCGCGAGCCTCGGTAGCGAGGGGAGCGAGGAGGGGGGGGCTGTCGCAGAACGCAGGGAGCGCCTCGCGAGGGGCCCTATCGAACACGGAATATCAACAGGGAATATCAATGAGAACAGCGAACGGCTCCTCCTCCGAGAC
>JAWLGW010000002.1:0-24549 GCA_041690735.1 Planctomycetota bacterium | reverse complement strand
GGTCGCCCCCGCCCGCCGCCGGGGACGGCGCCGCCGCCGGGGCGGGGGCGCCGCCGCCGAAGGGGTCACCGCCGCCGAAGGGGTCGCCGCCGCCGCCGACGGGGTCGCCGCCGCCGAAGGGGTCGCCCGCAGGCTGGGGCTTGGCGGGCGTGGCCGGCGGCGGACCTCCGCCGCCGAAGGGGTCGCCGCCGAAGGGGTCGCCGCCGCCGAAGGGGTCGCCGCCGCCGAAGGGGTCGCCCGCAGGCTGCGCGGCGGGGGCAGGAGCGCCGCCGCCGAAGGGGTCGCCGCCGCCGAAGGGGTCGCCGCCGCCGAAGGGGTCGCCGCCGGGTTGAGGCGCGGGGGCGCCGCCGCCGAAGGGGTTGCCGCCGCCGCCGCCGCCGCCGCCGAAGGGATCACCGCCGCCGAAGGGATCGCCGCCGCCGCCGAAGGGGTCGCCGCCGGGCTGAGGCGCAGGGGCGCCGCCGCCGACGGGGTTGCCGCCGCCGCCGCCGCCGCCGCCGACGGGATCACCGCCGCCGACGCCATCGCCGCCGCCGAAGGGGTCGCCCTGAGGGGGGCCGCCCTGGGGAGGGCCGCCGAAGGGGTTGCCGCCGCCGCCGCCGAACGGGTTCGAGGACCCGGCAGGCGGCCCGCCGAACGGGTTCTGCCCGCCGTCATTGCCGTAGTCGATGTCGAAGTCGAACGGATCGTCGGGAGCCATGCTCGCTCCTGCGCTCGGTCAGCGCGCTCGATGAGCAGGAGGCCGGGTCGGTCGGATCGCCCTTACACGAGGTACGCAAAGGGCTTGTCGACGTCAGCCTATCACCGCCTTCGGGGCCCTGCAACACGACCCAGCCGGTCGCGAGCCGGCGATAAAGCCAACCGCGCCACGGATTAAACCGCTGGCGTCGGTTTGACACGGGCGCGCGAGGCGTGGTAGCTTTCCTCCCCCAACTCGTTGCGTCCCAAGGACGTGCGGCAAGACGAGGGCCGAGGCGCAGCCGCCATGGAACGGACCCAGCAGGCGATCCGGCTCAGGCCGGAAGACGTCATGTTCTTCAACCGCCAGCTGGCGTCGCTCGCCCGGCTCGGCATGCCGATCTCGAAGGGTCTGCGGATCCTGGCGCGCGACGTCCAGGACCCCGACTTTCGGGCCCTGATCGAGTCGGTGCAGCAGGACCTCGACGAGGGGCTCACCCTGCAGGAGGCCCTGGGCAAGTACCCCGAGACCTTCTCGCAGCTCCACCTCGAGATCATCCGCGCCGGCGAGACCACCGGCAACCTGGCGGTGATCCTCGAGGAGCTCAACTCGCACACCGAAGCCATGGAGCGGATCAAGGGGCGCATCCTGGAGGCCGTCACCTACCCGGCCGTGATCAGCGTGGTGGTGGCCGGCTTCATCATGTTCTTCCTGCTGTTCATGGCCCCGCAGTTCGAGTCCATGATCGTCAAGCGGACGGCCGCCATGGCCAGCGCGACCACGGGCGCGACGGTCGCCGAGGACGAGGCGCTGCGCGCCTTCCCCCTCACGCGCGCGCTGTTCGCCCTCAGCCACGTCGTGCAGCACCCGCTGGCGCTGGCCCTGATCGTGGCCGGCACGCTCGCGGCGCTGATCCTGGGCATCCGCAAGCTGCGCAAGATGGGCGACGAGTGGGACGACCTGCTGTTCCGCGTGCCTCTGTTCGGGAAGCTGTTCGAGGGCGCGGCGCTCATGAAGATCACCCGCACCATGCGGGACCTGCTGCAGAACGGCGTCTCCATGGTGGAGTCCTTGCGCCTGGCGGCGCGCACCGTGGGGCGCAACCGGCTGCAGGAGAAGCTCGACGAGCTGCGCCTGGCGGTCGAGGAGGGCGGCTCCTTCTCCCGCAACCTCGCCGGCGGCGAGGTGTTCCCCGACACCATGGTGTGGAAGCTCCAGATGGCGGAGGAAAAGGGCATCATCGAGCAGGCCCTGGAGGAGCTGGCGGACGAGTTCGAGCTCGTGGTCGACAAGCAGACGGTGTTCATCACCAAGCTCCTCTCGCCCCTGCTGCTGGTCGGCATGGGCGGGGTGGTGTTCCTGATGTTCATGGCCTGCTTCGTCCCCCTGACCGCGGTCAACTAGCGGAGCATCCCCGTGAAGGACCGGGAGCTGGCCGAGGCCTCGATCGAGCAGGTGGGCGCCCACGTGCGCGGCCTGGTGCAGCAGGAGGGCTTCCGGATCTCGGAGGTGTGCGACCTGCTGCTCAAGAAGGGGGTCTACGCCCGCGCCAGCGACATCCACCTCGAGCCCCATCGCGAGGGGGTGCGGGTCCGCTACAGGATCGACGGCGTGTTCCAGGACGCGGTCTACCTGCCGATCGGGCTCCACGATCAGCTCGTGTCGCGGATCAAGGTCCTGGGCGACCTGCTCAGCCACCGGCGCGAGATCGTGCAGGAGGGGCGGATCAGCCTCGACCTCGAGGGCAAGCAGGCCGACCTGCGCGTGTCGGTGGTGCCCACCGTGCGGGGCGAGAAGGTCGTCACGCGCGTCTACTCCATGATCAAGGCGGTCCACCACCTCGCTGAGGTGGGCTACGACAAGGACATGCTGCGGCGGATCCGCAGCATCCTGTTCGACCTCGAGGGCCTGTTCCTGCTCACCGGCCCCTCGGGCTCGGGCAAGACCACCACCCTGTACGCGGTCCTCCACGAGATCTGCCGGGAGATGGACTCCTACGCCTCGATCATCACGATCGAGGACCCGGTGGAGTTCGAGTTCGGCCTGTGGTCCCAGATGCAGGTGAACCGGCAGGTGGGCCTCGACTTCGCCGCCGGGCTGCGGGCGGCGCTCCGCCAGGACCCCGAGGTGATCATGGTGGGCGAGATCCGGGACGTGGAGACGGCCGAGGTGGCCCTCCACGCCGGCCTCACCGGGCACATGGTCCTGTCCACCCTGCACTCGGGCTCGGCGCCCGAGACGGTCACGCGGCTGGTGAACATGGACCTCGAGCCGTTCGTGGTCGCCTCGGCGCTCACGGGGACCATCGCCCAGCGCCTGGTGCGCCGGCTGTGCGACGGGTGCCGCGAGCCCTGGGAGGACGTCGACCCGGCCAAGCTGGCGCTGATCCGCCAGCTGCACCGCGACGACCTCGGCGACGAGGAGCTGATCTTCTATCGGGGGCGCGGCTGCGAGGCCTGTCACTTCACCGGCTTCATGGGCCGGCTGCCGGTGGCGGAGTTCCTGGACGTGGACGAGGCGCTGCGAGGCCTGATCCTCGAGAAGGCCCGCACCACCGAGATCCACCGGGCGCTGATCGCCGAGGGCTGGAAGACCCTCCTCGACGACGGCCTCAGCAAGGCCCGCCGCGGGCTGACCACCTTCGAGGAGGTCCTGCGGTCGGTGAGCCTCCGAGAGGTGATCTAGTGGCGCGCCGCTCGCGGCTCCTGCGCGCCCGGGCCCGGCGGGCGTTCGCCCTGGCCGACTTCCTCGCCGGCACCCTGGTGCTGGCGGGGGTGGTCGCGGGGTTCACCTCCCTCACCCGCGCGAAGTTCGACGCCATCTCCGAAGGAGAGCTGCACGCCCGCGGCGTCAGCGCGGTCGAGGCCCGGCTGGACCGGATCGCCTGCGACGGGTTGCCGGCGGCCCCCGCCGGGGAGGCCGACGAGCAAGGGTTCCGGCTGGTCGAGGCGTTCACTCCCGACGACGCCGGCCTGGCGGCTGGCGTCGGGCGGGTCGAGGCGCGCTACCTTCGCACCGAGGGGGACTCGCACGGCCTGTACGAGGTGCGGGTGGCGGTGGACTGGCGGGGCGCTCACGGCGAGGGGCGCTTCGCCGCCTCGACGATCGCGCCCTTGCCCTCGGGTGCTCCCACGACGGGCGCGCGGGAGGCGGGGCGGTGAGGGCGAGCCTGGCCACCGGCGCAGGCGCGCGAGGCGCGCGCGGGTTCACCCTGGTCGAGCTCATGGTGTACCTCGCCCTGGTCGTGGGCGGCCTGGTGATCGTGGGTGGTCTCGCCATCTCGGCCCAGCGCACGGTGGCCCTGCAGCAGGCCCTGATCGACGTCGACCTGGAGGCGACCCGCTACCTCGGCGCGCTGCGGCGCGACGTCGAGGCCTCGCGCTCGCTCGAGCTGGCGGAGGGGCGGCTGTCGGTGGTGCGGCTGGACGGGGTGCTGGTGGTGTACGGGCGCAGCACGCGGGTGGAGATCGGCGTCGACGGCGCCGAGCTCGGGCGCGAGGGGTACCGCCACCTGACCGAGGTGACCTTCACCCGCGAGGGCCAGGGGGTGGTGGCCGAGGTGGTGGCTCAGGCCACCTTCGGCTGGCGCGACGCCGTGACCAAGCGCTTCCGGCGGGCGGCCCTCCCGCGCCGGGGGAGGGCGCTGTGAGCAGGCGGTCGAGCCGGGAGCGCGGGGCGACCTACACCCTGATCATCCTCTCCATGTCGATCGGGCTGCTGGTGGCGGGGGCCACCCTCACTGGCGCCGCCAGGAACACCTTCCGGTTCGCGGCGGAGCAGGGACGGCAGGTCCAGGCGCGCGAGGCGGCCTTCGCCGGGGTGCGCTGGGCGGCCGTCGCTGCGCGGGCGACGCCGAGCGAGCCTGTGCGCGGCAGCTTCCGCCTGGCGCAGGCGGAGGTCACCGTGGAGGCCTCCACCCGCCAGGAGGACGGCGCCCTGCTGGTCACCTCCACCGCCGACCTCGGCGACCGCGCCCTGCAGGTGGCGGCGGTGCTGCTGCCGGACGGGCAGCGCTATCGCCTGGAGACGTTCGAGGCGCGGCGGGTGGATTAGGAAGCAGTTAGCTGTTAGCAGAAGCGAGTGAGCGGTGCTCCCGCCTGCTCGGAAGGAGCGGTCCCTCTGGCAGCGGTTAGCAGTTAGCAGCTAACCGCTAACCGCTTCCTACTAACTGCTGCTCGATCCCCGCTCGATCCGGTGGATCTTGTGGGCCGCCAGTCCCTGCGACTCCGACAGGACCCGCCCCTCCACCAGCAACACGCTGAGGCGGATCAGCTCGCCCGTGCGCTGGTAGAGGTCCTTCTGCCGGGCGAGGGCCTGGTCGACCTGCGCCGGCTCGCAGTAGTGGCTGTCGAGGATGATCTTGGCGATCGCCTTGTCCTCCTCGCGCCCCAGCCGGTAGGTGACCGCCCGCTCCAGGCCCTGCCGCTGCGCCGCCGTGAGGACGCCCTCCTCGACCAGCGCCGCCCCGGGGTCGCGTCCGGTGGCGCGGGCCGCCGCCAGCTGCTCGCGGGTGAACAGCCGCTGCTGGAGGCCGATCGCCTCGAACTGCTCGGCGCGCTCCCGCTCGCTCGCCACCGCGCTAGCCGAGGTGCTCGGAGAGGGTGCGCTCCAGGGTCTCCCGCACGCGCCGGCGGACGCCGTCGGGGCCGCCGGCCAGGGTGAGCTTGAAGCCGCCGAGCTCGATCGTCCCCTCCAGCGCGACGATCACGCGCCCGGGCTCGGAGGTGACCCGGGCGTCGAAGTGGGTGCCGCCGCGGCGCCCCACCAGCGTGAGGGCGCCCGCGTCGCGCTGGATCGAGACGCCCCAGTCGCTGAACTTGTTGCGCGCCAGGTCCTCGGCGAACGCCTCCAGCTGCGCCGCGACGACGTCGGGCGTGGACCCGTGGCTGACCTCTATGCGGAGGTTGTCGAGGGAGACGTTCGCCACCTCAGCTCCCGAAGGCTTCCTGGTAGGGCGCGGCGAACTCGAGCAGCTTCGACTCCACGAACCGCTTGGCGCGGTCGAGGTTGACCTGCTCCTTGGGGAAGTTCACGTAGTCGTGCCGGCGGGGGAAGCTCCCCTCGAGCTCCATGAACGACTCGAGGGCGATCCCCTGCTGACTGTCGGTGAGGCGCACCCGGAACTCGACCGAGCCGACCGCCTTGCCGGCGCCGTCGCTGAACTCGAACCGCCGGCCGCGGAAGGCGCCGCCGACGTCGCGACAGGAGGGGAAGCGGTCCCGCAGCCAGGCCGCGCGGTAGTCGAGCACGCTGAGGATCTTGTTGAACTCGGCCTCGAGGGCCGCGTCCTCCGCCAGCTCGAGGCGACGCTGCGCCTCGCGCTCCTCCTCGGCCGCCGTCTCGTCGCGCAGGATGTCCCGGTCGAACTTCCGGGTGAACTCGCCGCGCTCAGCCATGGACCCTTATCCCCCGCCTGCGAGGTCAGTTAGGCCGCACAATCTACCACAGGGCGGCCTGGCGGGGGCACCTCTCCCGCGGTCTTGGC
Source organism: Planctomycetota bacterium (assembly GCA_041690735.1). GTDB lineage: Bacteria > Planctomycetota > J058 > J058 > J058 > JAWLGW01. The sequence continues at coordinate 18,385 of JAWLGW010000002.1, read as the reverse complement.
TCCACGCTCCCCAGGCTGCGGCGCGTGAAGCTTGCGTCGCGGCGGGTTAACCGCGCAGGCTCATGCCTCGTACTCCTGCAGCCGCTCGAGCAGCCCCGGCCACTCCGCCTGCAACACCTCACGAGCCATGGGGTACAAGACGTTCTCTTCCTTCAGGTTGTGCTGCTGGATCAGCATCAGCAGGGTGTCGCCCTGGTCGAGGGCGTCGTCGAGCTGGTCCGCCTCGAGCGCCTCGCCGATCGCCTCGAGCACCGCGCGCATCTGCTGATGCTCCTGCCGCATGACGAAGGTCGGTCCGCAGCCGCCCGGCATGCCACCCGCTTCCTCGAAGGCCGGGAAGAGGACCTCCTCCTCCATATCGAGGTGGCGGCGCATCGCGCGATCGAACGACTGGAAGGCTGCGCGCGTCGCCGCCGCGTCCCCCCCGTCGGCGGCCGCCTCGACAGCGGCCCACGAGCTGTCGCAGTCGCGATGATCCTGGGTGAAGAACGCGCTCAAGTCGCCGGTAGCTTCGCTCATGGCTTCCTCCGCTCAGCCGGCCAACGCTCCGGCGCCGCGCGCATGTTATCGCGTGATAACTTCTCCTCCCAGCCCCATGGAGGTGCCAATGACCGATCGCCTCCCCACCGCCGAGCGACGGGCCCAGATCGTCGAGGCGACGCTGACGCTGCTGGCGACGACACCGGTGGACCGGGTCACCACCCGGCAGATCGCCGAGGCGGTCGGCGTGTCGCAGCCGGCTCTGTTCCGCCACTTCGAGTCGCGTGAGGCCCTGCTGGCGGCCGTCGTCGAGCACGCCCGCGCCGCGCTGCAGGCCGCTGCGGAGGAGACGCTCGCAGCAGCGACCCCGTCCGAGCCCTTGCTGGCGGCCGGCAGGCTCGCGCAGGCGCTGGCGGAGCACGTCTCCGCTCGACCCGGTCTGCCCCGACTGCTGTTCCACGAGCTCGCGAGCGGTGAGGCCGGCCTCGCGGGACCGCTGCGCCATCTGGTCTCCGCCCAGCGCGCCGTCGTGGCGGAGCTGGTCCGGGCCGGGCAGCGCGCCGGACGGGTTCCGGCCTCGGTCGATCCGCACGGCGCAGCGCGCCTGTTCGTGGCCATGGTGCAAGGCCTGCTGGTCCAGTGGCAGCTCGCCGCTCGTCCCCCCGGGCTGGTTCAGGCGATCGCCGCGGGGGTCGCGTCGTGGGCGGCCGGGGTCGAGGCGGGGCATCCCGCGCACAGCGAGCGCGGCGAGCCCCGAGCGCCTGGCTCGCCGGCGAGCCAGGCGCTGATCCCTCTGGACGTGCGCCCGAGCATCGCCGCGGGGGTCGACCCCCTGGGGCAGATCCTGGCAGCCATCGAGGCTGTCGCGCCGGACGGCGTCCTGTGCCTGACCGCGCCGTTCCGCCCCGCGCCCCTCCTGGCGCTGCTCGCTCGGCGGGGGCTCCGCGTGTGCGAGCGGGAGGTCCTGCCCGGCACCTGGCGCGTCGATGTGCTGGGGGCGGACGCCCCCGCGCCGCTCGACCTCAGCGACCTGCCGCCGCCCGAGCCGCTGGAGCAGGTCCTGCTGGCCTGCAGCGCGGCGAGCAGCGCGCCCGGGGGAGGGGTGGTGCTCGCCCGGGTCCCCCGCTTCCCACGCCTGCTCCTCCCGCGGCTCGTCGAACGCGAAGTGGATGTCCGGCTCCACGAGGAGCTCGACGGGAGCGCGCTCCTCCACCTCCGCGTCCCCGAGGCCGCATGAGGCCCTCTGGCGGCGCGCCCCTGCCGACGGGCATCGACGCGGGGCTCCGGATCGACCAGGCACCGCCGCTGGCGGTGCCGGGCGCCTTCTTCCTCACGGGCCCGGCGTTCCTCGTGGTGGCAGGGCTCCTCCTCGCGGGTCAGGGCGCCGCCGCCCTCACCACGCCCTGGGCCCCGGCCACCCTCGCGCTGACGCACCTCGGCACCCTGGGTTTCCTGGCGATGGTCATGTTCGGGGCGCTCTACCAAATGACACCCGTCGTGGCGGGGGTGCCGGTCCCTGCCGTCCGCCTGGGTCACGGGGTGCACGTCTTGCTCGCCCTCGGCGTCGTCGGCCTGGCTGGGGGCCTGGTCGCCCCCTCTCGGGTGGCGTTGTGGGGCGGGCTGGGCGCCCTGAGCCTGGCGCTGATCCTGTTCGTGGTGCCGGTAGCGATCGCCCTGGCGCGCGCGACCGCTCGCGACGCCACGGTGTGGGGCATGCGACTCGCGGTCGCCAGCCTGGTCGTCGCGTCGCTGCTCGGCTTCAACATGGCCAGAGGCCACCTCGGCGCGGGGTTCGCCGCCCCGCGCCCCTTGTGGGTCCAGGTCCACCTCACCTGGGCGGTGCTGGGGTGGCTCGGCGGGCTCATCGTCGCCGTCTCGTGGCAGGTCGTGCCGATGTTCTATCTGACTCCGCCGATCGGCAGGCGCGCAGCGGTCTCCACGATCGCAGCCTGCAGCGCGGGGATCGTGGCGGCCGGCGCGGCGCTCGGCGCGGCGTACGCCGGGCTGTCTCCCCGCTGGTCCGCGGCCTGGGCCGCCGCAGGGGCGGCTCCGGCGGCGCTGGCGGTGTGGGGCGCTCAGCCGGCCTTGATCCTCGTACGACTGCGCCAGCGACGCCGCCGACGGGTCGACCCCAGCTGCCGGTTCTGGCAGGCGGCCATGGGGGTGGCGCTGCTCCTCTTGCCCGCCGGCGTGGCGGCCTTCCTGTCCGGGCGCCCCCAGGCTTCCCTCCTGTTCGGCTGGCTCGTCCTGTGGGGGTGGGCGGCCATGGTCGTGCACGGGATGTTGACGCGCATCGTGCCCTTCCTGGTGTGGTGGCACCGGTTCTCGCCCCTGGTCGGGCGGGCGCCGGTGCCGTCCATGCGGAGCCTCTACCCGCGTGAGCTCGTGCTGGCTGGGCTGGCGCTCCATGGCCTGACCCTGCTCCTCGGCGCGATCGCGGCCCTCACCGGGAGCGAGCTGGCCGCCCGGGCGACGGGCGCAGCCCTGGCGAGCACGGGGCTGCTCCTGGGCGTGGGCTTGGCGCGGACGTCGTTCGCCCGACCGCCGCGCCTCCCGTGAGGGACGCTCAGCGAGCCGGCGCGGCGGCCCCGCAGCGGGCGGGGATCTGTACGCCCGCCTCCTGGAGGAGGCGGCGGATCGTGCCGGGCCGCTACAGGTCGATGACGGCGCCCTGGAGCTCGGTGCCGTCGTGCCCGGTCCACATGTGGCGGCGCATGGTCCGCTTGGCCTCCTCCTTGGACCCCCAGGAGCTCGATCTGATACAGGGCGGCGACGACCCCGGTGCGGTTGGCGCCGCCGGTGCGGACCGTTTCACCTCAACGCGGGGGCGTCCGAGTCCTGAACGAGGCGCTCATCCCGGAGCGGTCCGTGACCTTGATCGCGGGGCCACTCTCGACGTCGACGACCTCCACCGTGGCGGCCGCGGGGTGGGCCTTCAGCCGCGAGACGGCTGCCTGCACGCCGCCATCGCCTCCCCCGGCGGCGAGATAGGTGCGGCGGGCCAGGTCTACCAACTGGAAGACGTGGAGGTCCTCGCTGTCCTCGGCAGCAGACGTGGGCCTCGGCGCCGGAGTCGGGCTCGCCGCCGCGTCGGGCTGCTCGCGGACGCCGGCGGCCGGGCCGGGCCGCTCGTCGGCGCCGGCGGCGGATAGGTCGACCTCGACGGGGTCAGGCGACTCCGGCTGTTCGCCCGCGACGGCGGCGGCGCTCTCGACCGGGGGCTGGCTGCCGGCGCCGCTGGGCTGGTTCGCGGCCTGACCCCCAGCGCCCCCGTCGCAGCTAGTGAGGGCCAGGGACAGGAAGAGCGGGCAGAACAGACGACAGACCCGAGTGCGCATGCCCCCCCCTGTGGGTGCCTGGGATCCGGCTGGACGGTCAACCGTTACCTGACGGAGGGCCCTCTCAACCCCCTCGAATCTAGTGCCGCGGCCCCGCCAGCGCCACAGCGTAGTGTTCAACGACTCCGCCCACTCCCTTCAGGGTGACCCACGTTGCCCTGGCAGCCGGTCAGGACGCTCAGCGAGCCGGCGCGGCGGCCCCGCAGCGGGCGGGGATCTGTACGCCCGCCTCCTGGAGGAGGCGGCGGATCGTGCCGGGCCGGTACAGGTCGATGACGGCGCCCTGGATCTCGGTGCCGTCGTGGGCGGTCCACGTGTAGCGGCGCATGGTCCGCTTGGCCTCCTGCTTGGAGACCCCCAGGAACTCGATCTGGCCGTCGTAACTCTAGCTGCCTCAGGGTGGCTGGCGTGCTGGCTCGGTTCACATAGGGATCACTTGGACGATCGGGCGGCGGATGGTCTCTCGAGCGTGCTCGCGCGCGCCGCTACCGCGCAGCCGGCAGCAGGGGTATCCTTCGGCCATGCCGCGGCTGATCGTCATGCGCGGGGCCCACCACCAGTTCCACGATGTGGCGGGCGCCCGGACCACGATCGGCGCCCACCCCGATAACGACGTGGTGGTGTCGGGGGATCCGGGCGTGTCCCGGTTCCACTGCACCATCAATCGCAAGGACGGGCGCTATCTGGTCAAGGACCGCGGCTCCCGGACCGGGATCCTGGTCAACGGGAGCCGGGCCGAGGCCACCGAGCTCAGCTACGGCGACCGCCTCCAGCTGGGCCACACGGTGGTGCTGTTCGTGTCGTCGGGGCGGCGGCAGAAGGACGAGGTCACCGCTCGTCGGCTGAGCAACGCCCTGATCCTGCAGGAGATCAACAAGGAGCTCAACACCGAGACGGACCAGGGCCAGCTGCTCGAGCTGATCATGGACATCGGCATCCAGCTCATGCAGGCAGAGCGCGGGTTCCTGATCCTGGTCAAGGACGACCAGCTCGAGTTCCGGGTGGCGCGGAACATCGACTCCAGCGTGGTCAAGTCGCCCGAGTTCAAGATCAGCAACTCGGTGATCCGGAGGGTGGTCAAGACCGGAGAGCCGATCCTCACCTCCAACGCCCAGCACGACCTGCGCGACCTCAAGAGCATCGCCGCCCTGGAGCTGCGCTCGCTCCTGTGCGTGCCCCTGCGGGTCAAGTCGAAGATCCTCGGCACCCTGTACCTCGACTCGCAGGCCCGCGACAGCCAGTTCGACGAGGAGGGGCGCGACCTCCTCATGGCCTTCTCCGACCAGGCGGCGATCGCCATCGAGAACGCGCGCCTGCTGCGGGAGGCGAAGGAGAAGGAGGCGATCCTCTCCGAGCTGCGCGTGGCCAGCCGCATCCAGCTGGCGCTCCTGCCGCGCGAGGACCCCGAGGTGGCCGGCTTCGAGATATCGGGGCGCATGCGCACCGCCCAGGAGGTCGGCGGCGACTACTTCGACTACATCTGGGGACCTGCCGTCCGCGGAGCCCGCAACCTGTACTGCGCGATCGGCGACGTGTCGGGCAAGGGCGTCCCCGCGGGCCTGGTCATGGTCATGGCGCGCAGCATCCTCCGCTCGCTGGTGGCCCGGGGAGCGCGCCCCAGCGACGTGCTGCGCGAGACCAACCGGCTGCTCAAGCAGGACCTCAAGCCGGGCATGTTCATGTCCATGCTGCTCATGACCGTCGACGTCGCCACCGGGCGGCTGTACCTCGCGGGCTGCGGCCACGAGCGGCCGCTGCTGTACCACGCCCGCGAGCGGCGGGTCGAGCGCATCGACCTCGGCGGCCTGGTGCTGGGGGTCGTCCCGGACCTGGGTCCGTACCTCGAAGAGCGGCAGCTCGAGCTGGCGCCGGGCGACGCGCTGCTGTTCTACACCGACGGCGTCACCGAGGCCGTCGACGCCGGCCGCGCGCCGTTCGGCCTCGAGCGGCTCGAGGACGTGCTGCTCCGCCACGGCACCGAGTCGCCGGCGAGCCTGGTGGACCGCACCCTCGACGCCCTCGAGTTCCACGCCGGCGAGGCGACGCAGCACGACGACATCACGCTCATCGCGCTGCGGCGAGTTCGTGAGCCTGGGGTCGTGTGAGGTCCACGCGGTCGACACCTGCGGCTCGCGAATTCGCATAGAGGCCGGCGGTGTGCGCGGGGGCGCCTCGCTGCGTGGTTCGCGCGAGGTGTGCGCGAGAGCGCCTCGACGGAGGTTCCATCCCCCGCTCATCTCGGCGCCGACTCGAAGAATCGTCCGGGAGGGACGGGAGGTGCCGGAAAGTCGGCACCTCAGGTCCGTGTCATCGCGGCCCTAAGTCATTTGCCAATAACCGGCTCCCAGAAACGGGTGAAAAGAGAAATATGGGGCGTAATTTCCTATAGACTCACTGTTTATGGCCTCCTCTGCTCGCTAGAATCTGCCCAACGGCCACCGGCCAGAGACGCAGGCAGGAGGATTCCATGATCCCCACGACCAGTCAGAAGCTCACGATCACGATCGCAGCGGCGGCCATCGCCTTCACGGCGGGCTGCGGAGGCGGCGGCGGCAGCGACCGGGGTCAGTCGGTGGCGCCCGTCACCTCGAACATCGGCACCCCGCCTGGCGGCGGGGGAACCAACCCGCCGCCCACCTCGACCCTGCTCACCGACGCCATGGTCTCCTCGTGGCAGCTCGACGAGGTGATCGAGGTCGACGCCAAGGCCGGCACCGTCTCCAACCGGTGGATGGTCGGCGACGGCCCCTCCGACGTGGTGAACGGCACCACCGAGACCTTCGTCGCCAACGCCATGAGCCAGGACGTGACGGTCGTCGATCGGCTGGCCGGTAACGTCGCCACCACGATCGACGTCACCAGCACGCCCGTCACCGGGCTGTCGTTCCTCGGCTTCCTCGACCCGGCCCTCAAGCCGCTGGTGCGGCCGACCGGCGTCGCGGTCACGCCCAACGGCAACAAGCTCTACAGCGCCAACCTGCTCAACGTCACCGCGGTCGACGCGCGGACCCACCAGCCGACCAAGTCGATGCTGGGCCTGAGCCAGATCAACCTGCAGCAGCTGATCAGCGACCCGGCCACCGCCCTCGGCAACTTCCTCCAGGCGCCGGTGCAGGGCCTGGGCATGGCGAAGGTGGCGGCGACCAACGACTACGCCCTCGCCACCTCCATGATCACGGGCAAGGTCATGCGGATCGACGCGGTCACCGACCGGGTGATCGACTACGTGCCCGTCGGCCGCGGCCCGATCGGGATCGCGATCGCCGCCGGCAAGGCCTACGTCGCCTGCGCGATCAGCCAGGAGGTCTACGTCATCGACGTCGCCACCGGTCAGGTGCGCACGACCCTCACCGCCGGCATGATCCCGGTCGACTGCGCCACGAGCCCCAACGAGGACAAGGTCTACGTGGCCAACGCGATCAGCGGCGACATCTCGGTGATCGACGTGGCGGCTGACATCGTCGTGGACACCTTGCCCGCTGGCCTCTCGATCACCACGATCTTCCAGCAGATGGGCCTGACCCTCCCCAACGGGACCACCCAGGGCGGGATCTCCAGCCTGCTCAACGGCTTCCTGCAGGGCTACGCCTCGGGCCTCACCAGCCCCACCTCCTTCGGGAACCTGATCGCGGGCGGCAGCTCGGGCGGCCTGCTGTCGCCGGGCGCGCTGATCAACGGCGTGATCACCGGCTTCCTCGCCTACGCGGGGATCAGCCAGCAGGCGCTGGCGGGCATGAACATGCCCGGGATCGGGATCATGAGCATCGGCGTGGCGCACGACCCGAACCTGATCTGCGCGGCGAACAACCTGCTCGGCGAGCTGGCGGTCACCGAGGCCAGCACCCGCGACGTGAGCTCGATCACGGGCCTCACCGGCCTGGGCCTCGCGGACGTGGCGCCGATCTGGAAGCGCTAGTCGCGCTCTAGGCGCACGCGCTCGAGGCACCCCGGTCCTCCATGGGCCGGGGTGCTTTCGTTTGGGGAACGAACGCTGACAGGTTCCGTGGCAGCTCGCCGCACAGAGCTGCTACGCTGACATCTCAGCAGGTGACGGACGGCAGCGGAGCTCGCGGTGCAGCGACAGCGCCAACAGCTAACGGCCAACAGCTAACTGCTGCTACGAGGAGCCCCGTGAAGGCAAGCGGACGGTGCCCCAAGTGCGCGGGCAGCGAGCTGTACCACAGCGCCTGCGTCATGGACCGCGGCGAGGGCAATGAGGCGCTGTGCCTCGCCGTCCGCCGCTCCGATGCCATCTTCGCCCGCGACCTCGGCCAGTTCGAGGTGTTCGTGTGCCTGACCTGCGGCTACTCCGAGTTTTACGTCGCCCGCCCCCAAGAGCTGCGCGAGGAGAGCTGACCATGTCGAAGCCCGCCGCCGTCGAGACGGTCACCGCCGAGTCCCTGCCGGGGGTCCGGGTGGTGCCGCTGCGCTCGCACCCCGACCAGCGCGGCCGGTTCGTCGAGACCTTCCGGCAGGAGTGGTTCCCGGGCCTGCCCCCCATGGTGCAGGGCAACTGCTCCGAGTCGTACGCCGGGGTGCTGCGGGGGCTCCACTTCCACCGCAAGCAGGCGGACTACTGGGTGGTCCTGCGCGGCCGCGTCCTGGCGGCGCTGGCGGACCTGCGCCCCGGCTCGCCCACCGAGGGGCGCGTGGCGACCGTGCTGCTCGAGGACCGCAACGTGGGCCTGTACATTCCGCCCGGGGTCGCCCACGGCTACCTGGCGCTCACCGACGCCACCCTGACCTACCTCGTCGACCAGTACTACGACAACAGCGACGAATTCGGCGTGGCGTGGGACGACCCCGACCTGGCGATCCCGTGGGGGATCCCCGAGCCGGTCCTGTCCGAGCGGGACCAGAGCAACCCCCGGGTGGCGCAGCTCGATCCGGAGCAGCGGGTGGCCTTCAGCGACCCTGGCCGGACCTCCGCGAGGGGCTAAACTCGTCGGATCGCCCCTCGGGCCTGCCGTGGTGCGCCCTCCGGGCTGCCCCCGCCTGCCTGGCGGGCCCAGGAGAGACGGCGCATGAGCGAGATCCAGTCCTTCCAGCTGACCCCCGGCAAGCGGGTCCTGTTCCTGACCAAGGACCCCGAGCTGATCCGCAAGCAGATCCGGGGCGAGCTGGACCTCCGCATGGAGGACCTGACGGTCGACGACCTCCTCGACGACATCAACACCGACGTCATGACCCCCGCCTGGGTGTGCTTCGACCACGACCCGCGGGAGATCGCCAAGAACGCCTACGCCGGCCTGATCGTGGATGGCGAGCGCCTGATCCCGCCCGGCGCCCTGGCCGACGGCGGCTTCGAGGTGATCGTCTCGGGCTACCAGAAGGGCGTCGGCTCCTCGCGCGAGACGGCGACCCAGGCCGAGAAGTTCTCGGGGATTCAGCTGGCGGTGGCCGCCTCCTTCGCGCCGATCCACGCCCGCAACAACATCAACCAGGGCGTGCTCATGGGGAGCCACGAGCAGCTCCTGCGCCTGCAGCGGGGCGAGGCGATCGGCATCGAGGAGTTCGTGGCGGGGTACGACCCCGTCACCCAGGCGATCGTGCGCATGGGCGGTCTGTTCCCCTTCACCAAGGCGCTGCAGGAGGGCGCGGTCGAGGTGGCCCCGCCCAGCACGCCCGCCCGGCCCATGACCATGTGCGAGAAGATCATCGCCCGCCACCTGGTCGGCGCCCCCGAGGGGGCGGCCGTCAAGCCCGGCGACTCGGTGCTGGTCCACGTGGACGGGGGCTACTCCCACGAGTTCACCAGCGCGCAGGTGCACCAGTTCTTGAGCGACGAGTTCGGCGCCGACTACACGGTGAAGAACCCCGACAAGTTCGCGGTGTTCGAGGACCACCTGATCTACGCCGACCAGGTGGACCGGTTCCGCAAGTTCCTCCCCAAGATCGAGACCCTGCGCGCCATGCAGCGCCAGCTCCAGGAGCACACCGGCGTCCTGTCGTTCAACGCTCAGGAGGGCGTCTCGCCCGGGATCTGCCACCAGGTGGCCCGCGAGCGAATCATCGAGCCGGGCGAGATCATCCAGGCCACCGACAGCCACACCTGCATGGGCGGCGGCAGCAACGCCTACGCTTACGGGGTCGGCACCACCGAGTACGCGGCGCTGCTCCAGTCGGGCGTCACCACGGTGGTCGTCCCCGAGTCGATCCGCTTCGAGCTGGTGGGCGAGCTGAAGCCGGGCGTGACCGCCAAGGACGTCATGCTGTTCATCCTCATGACCTACGCCAAGCGGGAGGAGACCCTCAGCCGCTGCATGGAGTTCGGCGGCCCCGGCCTCGCGGCCCTCTCCATGGACGAGCGGGCGACCCTCGCCAACATGGCCACCGAATGCACCGCCCGCACCGGGGTCGTGGAGGCCGACGAGGAGACCTTCCGCTGGATCGCCGCTCGCCGCCCCGAGGCGGACGTCGAGGCCCTGCGGGCCCAGGCCGTCGCCCCCGACGCCGGCGCCCACTACGACGGCGGCGTGCACTCCGTCGACCTGTCCTCGATCCGTCCCATGGTCGCCCACCCCGGCGACCCCGACCGGGGGATCCCCTCCGACCCCAAGAACGGCCAGCTGGTCGAGGAGCTGGGCGACGTCCGCATCGACATCGCCTACGGCGGCAGCTGCACCGCCGGCAAGGAGGAGGACCTCGACTTCTACGCCCGCGTCATGCGCGAGGCCCGCGACGCCGGCCTCCGGGTCGCCGACCACGTCCGCTTCTACATCCAGTTCGGCAGCGCCGACGTCGAGGCCTACGCCCGCGAGAAGGGCTACGTGGAGGTGTTCGAGCACACCGGCGTCACCGTGATCCCCCCCGGCTGCGGCGCCTGCATCGGCTGCGGCCCCGGCGTCAGCGACACCGAGGAGCAGGTGACCGTGTCAGCGATCAACCGCAACTACAAGGGCCGCTCCGGCCCGGGCCGGCTGTACCTGGCCTCCCCGCTGACGGTGGCCGCCTCGGCGGTGCGGGGGCGGATCGCGGCCTACGAGGAGGGCATGTTCGGCGGGTAGAGCCGCGGAGCGTGTCCCAAGGAGGGGGGCGCGAGCGACAGCGTCGGGGCCTCCCGCGGCTCTCCCAACCCTCTGCGGCTCCCTCCCCTACAGCTCCTTGACGTCCACGACCCCCCGAATCCGCAGGTTCGACACCACCAGTCGCATGTTTCGCGCCAGGATCCCGAACTGGACCGACTTCAGCTCGCCCTTGCTGAACCGGCGCTCGTCGACCTTGCGCCCGTTGCACTCGATCGTCACCACGTCGTCCTTGCAGGTGATCTTGGTGCGGACGGTGCGCTCCTCGCGGAACTCGGTCGGGTCCCCCTTGGCGCCGCGGTTGAAGGGGCGCAGGCTGGTGGGCTTGCACAGGGCCTGACCCCAGGCCACGCCCACCTTCTTGCTCAGGACCAGGCACAAGAAGGCGCTGGGGGTGTTGTGGGCGGTCCACATCTCGAGCTCGATCTCGAAGTCGCCCTTCAGGGGGACCTTGTGCAGGAGGGTCCCCATGCTGCGCGAGCCCGCGCCGAGCTCGAGGCCGGTGTCGCTGCGGCCGCCGCCGCCGCTCACCTTGTGGACGTCGATCTTGTCGAAGCCCTTGTGCAGGAAGTCGTCCTGCTCGATCGGCTCCACCAGCGGGTAGCTGACCTCCAGCACGTTGCCAGGGCGCAGGCGGTGCTCGACGGCCAGCAGCGCGTCCACCTTCGCCCGCACCGCCTCGTCCACCTCCTGCGGGGCGGCGTCGTCGCCCTGCGCCAGGGCGGGCGCTGACAGCGCCAGGGCGGCGAGGGAGGGCGCACCGAGCAGCAGCAGGGAGAGCGGGCGAAGGTTGGCCATGGGAGCCTCCTGACGCTGTGAAGGATACGGCCTGGGCGGGATCCAACGCAAACGGCCTCTCCCCTGCCCCGGCGGCACGAGGGAGGAGAGCCGCACCGCCGCCAACACACCCGCCACCGAGCGGGCAGGGGTCGCGAGAGGCCACCGCAGCGGAGCACCTCGCGCGGATCGAGCGCGACAGCGTCTCCTCCTCGCAGGGAGGAGCAGCGCGCGCCGTCGCGGAGCCTCTTGGGGGGGAATCTGGGGGGGCGGCCGTCGCAAAATGCAGGACAGCTCATTCGTGCCCGTGCCCGTGCCCGTGCCCGAAACCCCGCGGGCACGGGCACGGGCACGCAAGAGAGGCAAGGTCTTCTCTATTGCGACAGCCTCGGGGGCGGAGCCCCCCCCAGAAACCATGTTGTATGCTTTGGGGCATGAACCCCTTCCTGGCCCGAGCCAACCGGTTCAAGGTCCTCCTCGACGAGCTCGAGATCGCCGAGTTCCACCAGGCAGGGGGGCTGATCGCCCAGATCGAGGTGCTCGAGCACCCCGAGGGCGGGGTCAACACCCACCACCACAAGCTGGTCGGGCCGACCCGCTGGACGCCGATCGTGCTCGCCCGGGGCTCCAGCGCCAGCAAGGACCTGTGGGACTGGGTGCAGGCCAACCGCGACGGCAGCATCCAGCGCAAGAACGGCTCGATCGTGGCCCTGGACCAGGTCGGTAACCCGATCGTCCGGTGGGACTTCCGCGAGGCCTGGCCCTCCCGCTACGAGGGCCCCGACTTCGGCCGCGAGCGCGAAGAGGTCGCCGTCGAGCGCCTCGAGCTGTCGCATCGCGGCTTCGAAATGAAGCTCGAGGGCGAGTAGGGGCCCATGGACGAGGCGCTGCGCCGCCGGGAGCGTGAAGCTCGTGGCGCCGGCGACCCCGACAGCGCGGCTCACCTGGAGGCGATCGCCCGGCGCAGCCGCGGACCGCTGCCCCGCTGGAACCCCTTCACCCGCATCCGCTGCACGCTCGCCTTCGCCTGCCCCAAGGACTGGCGGGCCATGGCGACCACCGACCGCCCCGACGTGCGGTTCTGCGATCACTGCGCGGCCGAGGTCCACGAGGTCACGACGGAGGCGGAGTTCGCGGCCCACGCGGCGGCCGGCCGCTGCGTCAGCGTGCCGGCGGAGGCGGACCTCGTGGTGGACGTGGCCGGCGCGATCGAGCCCCGGCCGGGGCCGTCGCCGATCGAGCTCAGGGACCTCCACCGGCTCACCGGTGCGCCCATGCCCCCGCCCGTTCGGGGGCTCCGGCTCCCTGCGGCCTGGCTGGTCGGCCTCGCCGCCGCCGTCGCCCTCCTCTTCGGCGCCGCTCGCCTCGCCGGCTGGTGGTAGAGGCTCCGGCAGCCTGACGTCGAACCCTCGACGGGCAGCAGGCCGAGACCCTTGCAACGAAGTCACTTGAGCCGCTGACGCGCTGCGGCAGCGGGATTGCACGACGGGCCCCCACCGAGCCACAGAGGAGGGGCCCATGACGACGAGCAGCGCCGACCCGACCGCGATCGTGACCTACGCCCGGGGGTGGCCCGCCCTGGCGGCCGTGCGCTCCCTGGGGCGCCGCGGGGTGCGGGTGGTGGCGGGCGACTCGGTCGCCTGCGCCCCGGCCACCTTCTCGCGCTACTGCGCGGCCAGCTTCCGCTATCCCGACCCCTCCGCCGAGCCCGAGGCCTTCCTCGACCGCCTGGAGGCGGTGGTGCGCGAGCAGCAGCAGGCGACCGGCGGCGAGGTGGTGCTGCTGCCGGTCCACGCCGAGACCTACCTGATCGCGGCCCACCGGGAGCGGTTCGAGGCGATCGGCGCCCGGCTGGCCCTCCCCTCCACCGAGCAGATCGAGCAGACCCGCGACAAGGGGCGCCTGGCCGACCTGGCGCGGGACCTCGGGATCCGCATTCCTCTCACCCGCGCCTACGAGGACGTGGCGGACGTGTACCGCGACGCGCCGCACCTCACCTACCCGGTGTTCGTGAAGGTCCGCGGCGCCGCGGCGGGGGTGGGGATCGAGAAGGTCGACGGGCCGCAGGCCTTGATCGAGGCCTACGAGCGGTTCGTGGACGGGTACGAGCTGTCCCCCGCCGAGTACCCGCTGGTCCAGGAGGCGGTGCCGGGCGACGACTACTGCGTGAGCGCCTTGTTCGACCGCGGCCGGTGCGTGGCGCTCCACACCTACCGCAACGTGCGTCAGTTCCCCCGCACCACCGGCGCCGGGGTGCTGCGCGAGACCGTCGCCGCCCCCGAGGCGGAGGGCGTGGCGCGGCGGCTGCTCGAGCACCTCGGCTGGCACGGCATCGCGCAGCTCGACTTCCGCTGGGACGAGGGCGCGGACGGGACAGCGGTGGAGCCCTCGCTGATCGAGCTCAACCCGCGCCTGTTCGGCGGGCTGCCCCAGGCGGTGGCGGCGGGGGTGGACTACCCCTGGATGCTGTTCCAGCTGGCGCTCGGCCATACGCCCCAGCCTCCCACCGTCGACCCCACCGTGCGCACCGAGACGCCGGTGCTGGGGCTGATCGCCTCGCTGCAGGCGGTGGGCGCCGAGGCGGAGCCGGGCGCCGCCCTGGTCCGCCTGCGCGAAGCGGTGCAGGCCCGCGAACATGGGGAGGCCCTGTGGCCGCGGGTGCAGCGCCTGCTGGCGGAGCTCGGCCGCACGGCCGACCCGCGTCCGCTGGTGGAGCGCTTGAGCGGCGCCCTGGCGCTGCACCGGGGGACGATCAACGACGTGTTCCGCACCGACGACCCGCTCCCGGTGCTGGGCGTGCTCTACCCCCTGACGGTGGCCCTGAAGCACGGCTCGCTGTCGACGGCGGTGGTGCTGTCGGAGGCGCGCATGAAGACCCGCGCCGTGCGGCAGGGGCTGGCGACGCACCTGCAGCCGAGCTGGCGGATCCTGCTGCTCACGGCGGTGGTGTTCCTGGTGAGTGTGCTCGCCACCCACTGGGGACCGGTGCAGAGCAGCGTGGTGGGCGCCGCCTTCGAGCTGCCGGCGCGGTGGGCTTCGGCCCTGGCGCCCGCCTGGCAGGGGACGCCGCGGGGCTACGCCGTGTTCCACCTGGTGAACTTCGTGTTCCTGTACCTCCTCGCCGGGCTCGGCCTGCGGCTGCGCGAGGCGGTGCACGCCTCGCGGGCCGAGGCGCTCCGTGCCTGAGGGGCTTCGCGCCAAGCGGTGGCTGGCCCGGCTCGGCCTCGGCCTCCTGGGCGGCCTCCTCGGCCTGGCGGCCGGGCTCGGTCTGCGCCCGGCGCCGCCCGACGCGCCCACCGTCGTGCTGTCGGTGGGGCGGGGCTGGGTCGACGACGTGGGCCTGCACCAGGCCGCCTATCAGGCCGTGCTGCGCGCCCAGGGCGCGCGGGTGGTGGAGGTCTCCCCCGACGACGGCCGCGCCGCCGCCGAGGTGCTGGCCGAGGCCGACGCGCTCCTGCTGGCGGGAGGCGGCGACGTGGAGCCGGCACGCTACGGGGGGGAGCGGGGGCGCGACGTGGACGCGGAGCGGGACGCCTTCGAGGTGGGCCTGGTCCGTGAGGCCCTGGCGCGAGATCTGCCGCTGCTGGGCGTGTGCCGCGGGATCCAGCTGCTCAACGTGGTCTTCGGCGGCACCCTGCAGGACCTGCGCGAGGCCCCGGCCCTGGCCAGGACCCACGGGATCACCGCCCGCAGCTTGGCGGCGCACGCCGTCGCGCTCGAGCCGGGGAGCCTGCTCCACCTCATGGGCCTTCATCTGATCGATGAGGGGGAGCTGCGGGTCAACAGCTTCCACGGCCAGGCGGTGGCCCGGGTCGGCTCGGGGCTGCGGGTGGCGGCCCGGGCGCCGGACGGGGTGGTCGAGGCGGTCGAGGTGGAGGGCGCCCGGTTCGCGATCGGCGTCCAGTGGCACCCCGAGCTCATGACCCTGTCGGATCCCCTGGCGCAGCGGCTGTTCGACCGCTTCCTCGAGGAGGCCCAGGCGGCGAGCGCGCGCCGGCGCCCCTCCCGCTACAGCAGCGCGCCCAGCCCCAGCACGAACGCCACCACCAGCAAGTAGGCGACGAAGCTCCAGGCGTCGCCCGGGGTCGAGGGCGGATCGCAGGGCGTCGGGGTCGGCAGGGCGTGGCGGGCGGACGGGCGCGGCGAGGGGGCGGCGTCGGACTGCACGGCTTCCTCTCTCGGGTGGGGGACGCCGGTTAGGACGCGCGAGGACGGAAGGGTTTCAAAGAAGCTGTTAGCCGTTAGCGGTTAGCCGTTAGCTCGGCTGCGCGAGCACGTTGTCTCGGTGAGGAGCTCAGCCCTCCCTCTCTCTGCTAACCGCTAACAGCCAACTGCTACAGGCTCTCTTCCGCCAGCAGGCGCCCCTTGGCCTGGGCGAACTCCTCGGCCGACAGCGCGCCTTGCTGGTGGAGGCTCGCCAGCCGCTCCAGGCGGTCGACCAGTCCCTCCGGCTCGGGCTCGGCGGCGGGCGCGTCGGGCGCGGCCTGACCGCTCAGGTCGATCCCCGGCAGCAGCTCGCCGAGGGAGGGTCGGCCATCTGCGCCCAGGGTCTTGGGCGGCCGCTTGAAGCCGATCTGCACCTCGGGCCGCTCGTCCACGGGGCCGAGGGTCTTCGCAGGCGGCCCCTCCTCGGAGGCGGGCTCGGGAGCGGGAGCAGCCTGGGCCTCCTCCTCGCCTCGCAGCTCCTTCTTGGTGATCCGGATCTTGAGCCGGCCGCTGGCGCTTGCGGCGGGGGTCGGCGCCGAGGTCGGCGAGGGCGCCGCCGGCGCCGCCCGGACCTTGCGCTCCTTGGGCTCGAGGCGGGTGCGGGTGGCCAACGAGGGGTCGCGCTGGCGTACGCGGGCCCGCAGGGCCTCCGCCCGGGCCTTCATGTCGTTGGGGTCGAAGGCCTCGCCGCGCTTCTTGCCGACCCGGAACTCCTCGGCGAACAGGTCCTTCATGACCTCCGCCGAGGGGATCGTCCCCTCGCGGAGGCAGTCGAAGTAATAGTCGACCACGTTGCCGATGGCCCAGGTGGCGGCGTAGTTGAGGGTGAAGTTGAACACCACCCGCGCCACCGGGATCAGCTTGCCGATCACGCCGATCACCGCCTGCGAGGCCAGGGCCAGCCAGGCGACGCCGATCACCTCACGCACGATGTCGAGGGCCCGCTCCTGCGTGACCTCGAACCCTTTGATCTTGCCGATCTGCAGGGTCATCTTCACGTGGAGCGGCGTGAGGACGACGATGTCGGCCAGGGGGATCGGCTGCACGCAGGAGATCAGCCCGGCCACCACGCCGGTCTCGGCGACGACCTTCTCCACGTTCCCGCGCTCGTCGAGGGCGGGGTCGACCTCGAACTTGAACAGGTTGGTGAAGCTCTGGACCACCCGGTCCGCGGTGTCGCGCAGCACGCCCATGGCCTCCCACCCTACTGGCGGAGCGCCCGGGCGACAACGCGAGCGCGGCTACTGCGCCTTCTTGGCCCGATCCGCGGCGGCCTTGGCGGCGGCCCGCTCCTGCTCCGCGCGGGACACGACGTCCTGGACGCGCTCGAGGTCGAGGACCGTGACCTCGTGGCGGGCCTCCGCCTCGCTCAGCCCCTGCTCCGCCTCCAGCACCCGCTCGCGGGCGGCGGCCCGGCGGGCCGGCAGGGTGGCCTGAGCCTGGAGCAGCGCCTGCACCTCGGCCAGGGCCTGATCGCGCGCCGCCTCGGCGCCGGGAACGCGACCGTTGCAGGCGATCAGGTCCTGGTAGAGCGCGACGCGGCGAGCGTCCCAGGTGCAGGCGGCCTCGGTGCAGGCGCAGGGGCTGGCGCGCCACAGGTCGTAGCGATCCCGCGCCAGCAGGGCCTGCTGGCGGGCGAAGGCCAGGTCGCTCTCCCGGGCCCGCAAGGTCTCCCGGGCCGCCGCGATCTGCCCGGGGAGGAGGGTCTCGGCCGCCGTGGCTCGGGCGAGGTGACGATCGGCCGCCTGGACCCGCCGCCGCGCGACCTCGACGGCCCGCAGCGCGTCGTCCACCGCCTCCTGCGCCTCCTTGCGCCGCCCCTCCTGCGCCCGCAGGTCGCGCGAGGCGTGGACGAGCCGGGCCTGGGCCGGCGTCAGCCAGCGGCCGCGGTCCCGGACGTAGCCGTGCCGGGGGTACCACACCTCGGGCGGGACCCACTCGCCCTCCTCCTGGCGGAAGTCGAGGCGCAGGTAGGCGCCGCGCAGCCGGAGGGCGAGGTCCTCGTCCTCCCCGACGCGCAGGGCGGCCTCGGCGAGGAGCGGGCGCGCCTCCTGCTCGAGGCCGTGGGCCGCGCAGTGCTCGATCAACTCCAGCAGCGCCCCGCCGTCGGCGGGCTGCAGGGCCTCGAGCAGACGGGCGTAGGCCTGACGGGGGGTCTCGCGGATCTCGAGGCGGGCCACCTGGTCGTGGGGCACCACCACCGCGCCGTGCTTGACGGAGACCTCGAGGCCGGCGGGGGTCTCGCGGGTCTCGCCCTCGAGCACGCGGCCGTCCTTGAGGTAGACCACGTCGGCCCAGACCGGCGTGGTGGTGACCGGCGCGGCGGCGACGAGCAGGGCGACCAGCAAGGGAATCGGGGCAGCGGGCAGTCGCATGGTTCCTCCGGACGCTCCTCCGGACCCCTGTCACGTCAGCGGTGGGCGCCCGGTTCCCGCCGCTTCCGACGGAGGGCGGGGAGATCGATTCACACGGCAGCGACGAGGCTTAGGGCTGACGCTCGCGCTCGCGCGCGTGGTCGTGGTCGCCCACGATCACGACCACGAGCGCGAGCGCGACGCC
>JAWLGW010000001.1:0-26958 GCA_041690735.1 Planctomycetota bacterium | reverse complement strand
GACCCAGAACCGCGCCGGTCACCCGGATTTCGCGGCGCACCTGCGGGGGCGGGTGGCGTGGTTCGAGCAGGTCGACCCGGCGCGGGGGGACAAGCTGCGAGCGCTGTACGAGCGGATCGAGTGGCCGCCCGGCGCTACAGCAGATCGAACAGGAGCATGATCACGATCACCGTGACGCCGCCCAGGAGGGCGCCGGCGACTACCACCTTCGCCTCCAGGCTCTCGCGCGCCACCCGCTGCTCGCGGGCGCGGCGGGCGCGCGTCGTGGCGTCGAGCGGCGGCTCGGCGGCGTCCTCCTCGCCCTCGCCCTCGCCGCCCTCGTCCTCGCCGTCCTCGTCCTCGGCGGCAGCAGAGCGCGAGCCCGGCGCGCCCGGATCGGCGCGCTCCGGCTCACTGGCCTCGGTCTCTTCGCTCGAGCCGTCGGTCCAGTCGTCGCTGGCGCCAAGGCGCGAGAGGGGGGTCGAGAGGGGCGGGTCCGGCTGCGGGTCCACGCCATCCTCACCCGCGGGGTCGGGGGATGGTTCCACCGACTCCTACAAGGCGGCGTGCATGGCCGAGCGGTCGGACGAGGCGGCCTGGGCGGCGCGCCAGGCGTTCTCGCTCAGGACCTGGTGCACGAAGAACCGGGCCGTCTCCACCTTGGCGGCGTAGAAGCCCTTCTCGTCGTCGCCGGCCGCCCACTCGGCCCGCTTGGCGGCGTCGGCGGGGGCGCCGTTCTCGGCCAGCCAGGACTCGGCGATGAGCGCCTGCTGCAGGAGCAGGTAGGCGCCGACGAGGTTGCCGGCCAGGGTGAGGAACGGGGTCGCGCCCAGGGCGGCGCCCACGAAGTCCTTGCTGCCCAGGGCGCCCGCCAGCTGCATGGCGACGGCGCCGACCTCCTTGGCCCGGCGGCCGAGCTCCACCAGCTCGGGGTCGAACACGCCCCCGTTGGCGCCGCTGCTCTGCTCGAGGAAGGCGCCGATCTCGCCCAGCAGCTCCTTGAGGGCCTCGCCCCGGTCGCCCGCCACCTTGCGGAACAGGAGGTCGATGGCCTGGATCCCGTTGGTGCCCTCGTACACGCAGGCGATCCGCGCGTCGCGCACCAGCTGCTCGACCTGGTACTCGGTGCAGTACCCGTAGCCGCCGAACACTTGCATGGCGGTGGAGCTGGCCTGGAAGCCGATCTCGCTGCCCCAGGCCTTGCAGATCGGCGTCAGCAGGGCGACCCGCCGGGCGATCCGCTGGCGCTCCTCGCCCTCGGCCGCGGCCTCCTGCTCCAGCAGGTGCCCCGTCCAGAACAGCAGCGCCCGGGCCGCCTCGCTCTGGGACTTCACGGTCAGCAGCATGCGGCGCACGTCGGGGTGCTCGATGATCGCCACCTTGTCCTGGGTGAGCGACTTGCCCTTCGCGATCGAGGAGCCCTGCACCCGCTCCTTGGCGTAGCGCAGCGCCAGCCCGTAGGCGGTGGCGGCCAGGGCCTGGCCCTGCTGGCCGACCACGACCCGCTCCTCGTTCATGATGTCGAACATGATCGAGATGCCCTGGCGCGGCTCGCCGATCAGGTAGCCCTCGCACCCCCCGTTCTCGCCGAACTTCATGGTGGTGGTCACCGAGCCGTGGATCCCCATCTTCTCCTCGATCCCGGCGCAGAACACGTCGTTCGGGATGGTGGGCTGGCCGTCGCCGTCGAGGCGCAGCTTGGGCACGATGAAGATCGACAGGCCCTTCACCCCGTCGGGGTCGCCCTCGATCCGGGCCAGGACGATGTGCACCACGTTGTCGACCATGTCGTGGTCGCCCGAGGTGATGAACACCTTCTCGCCCTGGATCGCGTACCGGTCGCCCTCGATCAGCTCGGCGGTCGTGCGCGAGGCGCCGACGTCGGAGCCGGCCCCGCTCTCGGTGAGGCACATGGTGCCCTGCCACTCGGCGGAGATCAGCGGCTTGGCCCAGGTCTCCTTCTGGGCGTCGTTCGCCCGCCGGACCAGCATGTTGGCGCAGGCCCGGGTGAGGCCGGTGTAGTTGTGGAAGGCGCAGCACGAGCCAATGATCAGCTCGTCCATGGCGGTGACCAGCGTCTGCGGCAGCTCCTGCCCGCCGAGGTCCTCGGGGTGGGGCATGCTCCCCCAGCCGTCCTCGCGCCACTGGTCGAGGGCCCGCTTGTAGCCGGGCGGCGAGGTGACCGACCCGTCCTCGTGGCGCACGCAGCCGACGCGGTCGCCCTCGGCGTTGATCGGCGCCAGGAACTCGCTCACGAAGTTGAACCCCGCGTCGAGGAACTGCTCGAAGGTGTCCCGGTCGAGGCCCTCCTCGTGCACCTCGAGGTGCTCGAACAGGACGAAGCGAATGTCGCGCATCTGCAGGGGCGAGTCGGCCATGGCAGGGCTCCTTGTGTGGGCCAGAGGTTAACCCGGAGGGCCCGCGGCTGGGGAGGACGGGAGGCCGGCGTGAGGTAGGTCAAGCTCGGCCCGCGCGGCTGCGCCAGCACCCGCGGGTGGCGCCGATGGCGCCGCGGGGTGTGAGCCCAGCGCGTCGGTCGACGTTTCCGCGTCGGGCGGCACCAGTCGGAAAGAGCGAGCGGATAGCATCCGGGCGTGGACCCAAGCGATTGGCTGTTGGCGACGCTGTACGAGCTCTCGTGGATCTTCCGCACGCATCCCGATGGCCCCCGCCCCGAAGTCAAGGATCGGGTCGCCGAGCTCCTCCAGACCCTGGCCGTGCGACTCGAGGGCACCGCCGACCACTCCTGTCTCCGCTGCACGTACAAGGGCTCACGGGTGCAAGTCCGCAGCCTCGGAGCGCCTCGGTTCGCGCTCCGCAGCGAGGCGCGCCCCGGTCTTCGGCTGAGGATCCGCCGCCGACTGCTGGGTCGGCAGCTGAGCTTCATGGGACCCGAGGAGCTGTGTGACGAGGGCGCTGCGCTGGTGGGTCGCTTCGGGGTGCAGCGCCTGCTCCTGTGGGGCGGCCGATTGACCCTATGGGGCCGAATCGGCGCGGATCCCGAGCGGTGGCTGGACCTGGTGTCGGCGGCCGTGCAGTTGGCCTGGACGCCGCTCTCCGGCGTCGGCGCGCTCAGGGTGGCGCCCGGCCCCGGACTCGGCCCGCTCACGGCGGCGCCGCGGCCCTCGGACGTCCGCTGCCCGTACTGCCATGACGACCTGCCGCCGAGCGCGGGCGTCGCCTGCGCGACGTGCGGCGCCGACCACCACACGGACTGCCTGC
The DNA here is from genome assembly GCA_041690735.1 of Planctomycetota bacterium. Taxonomy (GTDB): domain Bacteria; phylum Planctomycetota; class J058; order J058; family J058; genus JAWLGW01. The sequence continues at coordinate 23,757 of JAWLGW010000001.1, read as the reverse complement.
GGGTCGCCGGCTGCGCGATCGCCGGGTGCCGCGCCGGCCGGGGGCGGTGAGGGGAGGGGACGGAGGCAGGTCGCGACATGGCTGGGTGGCCGGCTCAGGCCACGACCCACCCCCACCCGGCTTCTTGGGTGGGGCGTACGGATGGGCGGGCGAGCAGCCCCCAGGCCAAGCCTCACCGCTCACGCAACTCCTGCCGCGCCCGGGCCTGCGCTGCAGCGCGGGTGCGGTCGGCGCTCCCCGAGTCCCGAAACACCGCCGCGCCCCTTCCCCCGCATTAAGATCCCTGCATGCTCCTCTTGATCGGCGAGCTGCTGGGCTTCCTGGGCGAGGTGCTCGCCCTGGGCGCCGCCAACGCGGCCACGGATACCGACGACCGCCGTCGCCGCTCCCGCCGCGAGGAGGTCAGCGGGACGCTGCTCCGGGTCGCCCACGCCCTGGAGGGCACCTTCCGCAAGCCCTGGTTCCGCAAGCCGCGGGTGCTAGGCCACCACGAGGGGCGCGACGTGGAGCTGATCTGGCTCGGCCGCGGCCGGGTCGAGGTGCGCTGCCGAGCCTCGGGCGACCTCCACCTGCTCCTGTCGCGGGGGCTGCTGGGGCGCCTCTTCGGCGGCGGCCTACGCTTCTCGCCGAGCTCGGAGGGGTGGCAGGCCCACGCGCAGGAGCTGACCCGCCGGTTCGACCTCGAGCGCCTCGAGGTGCGCCACGGCCAGCTCGTGGCGCGCGGGCTGGTGGGGCTCGACGTCGCGCGCCTCCGCGCCCTGGCGGTGGCGCTGGTGGAGCTCGCCTGGGCGCCCGCGGTGCCGGTGCGGGTCCGGGCCCGCGAGGGCGCGCCGACCGCGGCGGCGCCGCCCCTCGCCGCCGCCCCTCGCTCCCCCGCCGGCCTGCGGTGCCCCTTCTGCCACGACGCCCTCAGCGACGCCGCGCCCGTCGTTCACTGCGCGGCCTGCGACGCGCCCCACCACCCGAGCTGCTTCGAGGAGGGCGCCGGCTGCTCGATCGCCGGCTGCCAGGAGCGCAAGGCGCGAGGGCGGCGCGGCCGGGCCTGAGCGCCCAGCGCGATCGGTCGCGGCGGGTGCGGGAACTTCCCCGCGCGACGCCGGCCCTGCGCCGCAGCCGCGCGCCTTCCGTCGGGGCACCGGGCTTGCACCGCCCGTCCGCCCCAAGGAGGGACCCCCGTGCACCGCAGCGCCTACGCCGCCTCGATCGCCTCGCTCGCCTTCGCCCTCAGCGCCGCCGGCTGCGCCGACGGCGGCGGCTCGTCCTCCGGCGACAGCGGCGGACCCGCCAGCGCCAGCCAGGTCCCAGCCTCCACCGAGACGGTGATCTTGCTCGAGCCCGGACTGGAGGGGGAGGTCGGCCCCCTGGTGGCCGCCCACGAGGCCATGGGCCGGCAGGTCACGATCGTGCCCCTGGACCAGGTGAACGCCCCCGGGCGCGACCGCGCCGAGGAGCTGCGGACCTGGCTGGTGGAGCACTACCGCGCCGGCGGCCCGCGCGACCTGCTCCTGATCGGGTCCCCCGAGGCGATCCCCTACCGCACCTGCACCGTCGCGCCGGGCCACACGGCCGTCAGCGACCTGTACTACGCCGACCTGACCGGCGAATGGGACCGCGACGGCGACGGGCTGTACGGCGAGCTGGACGACGACGCCCCCGACTTTACGGCCGAGCTGCGGGTGGGGCGGATCCCCTACGGCGCCCCCGCCGACGTGCGCGCCGCCGTGAGCGCGATCGAGGCCGCCCGCCCCCAGGGCGAGCCCTGGCGGGACGAGCTGCTGCTGGTCGCCGGGAACATCGTGAAGACGGGCGACGGCGCCCAGGGGGCCGAGACCCTGCGCACCATCTACTTCGACCCCCAGGGCTGGCAGGTCACCCGCGCCTACTCCCCCAGCTCCGACCTGCAGGGCGACGTGCCCTTGACCTCCGACACGGTGGTCACCGAGCTGCAGCAGCAGCCGCGGGGCGCCGTGTTCTTCGTCGCCCACGGCAGCCCCACCGCCCTCACCTCGGCCGAGCCGAGCGGGAGCATGGCGGTGTTCTTCGCCACCCAAATGGCGCAGCTCCCCCGCGACCGGCCGCCGGTGCTGGTGGCCGCCTCCTGCGACGCGGGCGACCCCGGCGACGGGCTGCGCCTGGGGGAGGACGCCCTCGCCAGCGGCGCGGCGGGGTTCGTGGGCGCGACCACCGTGATCGACCCCACCTCGGGGGGCGGCGCCGGCTTCGGCGCGGTCATGGACGTGGCGCAGCGCCTCGCCGAGGGGCAGCCCCTGGGCGTGGTCCTGTGGGAGACGATCGACACCTACCACACCCTCGGCATGGCCAACGTGTCCACCCCGGAGGAGCGGGCCGAGGTCCAGCGCGAGGCCCTCAGCGGGATCCTGTACGGTGATCCGGCGCTGACGGTGGGGCCCCGGGCGAGGTGAGCGCTACCGGTCGCCCTTGCTGACGGGCGCGTCGTCGGTGAGGCGGTACACCGTGTTGCGGCCCTGCCCCTCGGCGCGAATGATCCCCTTCTCGACCATGTCCTTGAGGTCGCGCCAGCCGGTGGGCACCGACACGTTGACCAGCTGCACGTACTCGCGGTTGGTCGCCACGCCGTTGGCGCGCAGGTAGTCGAGCAGCGCGATCTGCCGGCGGTTGAGCACGTAGCCGTGGTACTCCACCTTGCCCGCCGAGTGGGAGCCCGAGGTGAGGCGCAGCCCCTTGCGCGCCCCCGAGCTGCGGCCACCGCTGTCGAGGCCCAGGTGCTTGGGCTCGATCGACCCCGAGCCCGCCAGCAGGGCCGCCCGCTCCAGGGCGTGGCGCAGCTCGCGAATGTTCCCGGGCCACCGGTGGCGCAGCAGCACCTCGAGGGACTGCGGCGTCAGGTCGGAGGGGGACCTGCCGATCTCCTTGAGGAAGGCCTCGGCCAGGGTGGGCAGGTCCTCCTTGCGGTCGCGCAGGGGCGGGACCTCGATCCGGATCACGTTGATCCGGAAGTACAGGTCCTCGCGGAACCGCCCGGCCCGCACCATCTCGGCCAGGTTCTCCCGGCTGGCGCACACGATCCGGCAGTCGACGATCCGCGGCGCCGGGGAGCCGATCGGGCGCACCTCGCCCGACTCCAGCACGCGCAGCAGGAGGGCCTGCATGCGCACCGGCATGTCGCCCACCTCGTCGAGGAACAGGGTGCCGCCCTCGGCCCGCTCGAAGGCGCCCCGCCGCGCCTCGGTCGCGCCGGTGAAGGCGCCCTTCTCGTGGCCGAACAGCTCCGCCTCCAGCAGCCCCTCGGGGAGGGCCCCGCAGGCCTCGACCACGAACGGCGCCTCGCGCCGGCGACTGCTGCGGTGGATCGCCCGGGCCACCAGCTCCTTGCCGGTGCCGGTCTCGCCCTCGATCAGCACCGGGGCGTCGTGGTCGCGCAGCTTGTCGATCATGCGGAACACGCTCCGCATGGAGCGAGCCTTGCCGATCAGCCCGAACATGGCGCCGGTCTTCTCGTCGAGCGCCCGGCGGGTCTCGTTGTAGGCGTCGGCCAGGCGCTGGTAGCGGGTGGAGCGCTCGAAGGCCATCGCCACGTGGTGCGCCAGGGCCTCGAGCAGCGCCCGCTCGCGGGCGCCGAAGGCGCCTGCCTTGTCGCGGCGCTCGAGGTACAGCGCCCCCAGGGCGGGGCCGCTGCGCACCCGCAGCGGGAAGCAGGCGACCGAGCGCAGCTCCCGCTCGGCGACGCTCGCCATGTCGGCCAGCCGCTCGTCCTTCACCGCGTCGTCGGTGACGATCGGCGCCCCCTTCTCGACCACGCGCAGCACGATCGAGCGCGACACCTCGTCCTCGGCGGTCTTGCCGCCGCCGCGACCGCGCGCCACCCGGACCTCGACCCGCGGGCCGCCGCCCTCGTCGGCGTCGGGGCGGCACACCACCACGTAGCCCCGCTCGGCGTCCGACCACTGGATCGCCCGGTCGAGCAGCAGCTCGAGCAGCGAGCCGGGGGCCAGGGCCGAGTTGAGGGCGCCCGCCAGGGCGACCAGCTTGACGAGGTCCTCGCGCTCCAGGCGCACCGCCGCCCGCATGAGCTCGGCCTCATCGTTGGGGTCGACCAGCTCGTCGCTGGTCGTCATGGCCCCCGCCGGCGCGGCGCCCAGGGCGTCCACCCGCCCCACCGACATGCGCATCTCCTGGGGCGGCCCCATGCCGTCCCAGCCCGCCTCGCGGGCGCGCTCGTAGGCGTTGTCGGCCTCGCCCCGGCGGCCGTCCTTCTCGTAGGCCCGCGCCATTGCGTGGTGCAGGCGCCAGGCGGGCGGGTCGTCGCCGGGCTGGTCGAGCGCCGCCCGGAAGGCGCCGCGGGCGCCCTTCCAGTCGTGCATGGCGTACAGGGTCTTGCCGCGGGCCGCCAGGGCCCGGCGCCGCCCGGTCGGCTTGCGGGCGGTGCCGAACAGCTCGGTGGACCGCTCCAGCGCCGACAGCGCCTCGGCGAGCAGCCCCACCCGGCGGCGGGCCCGGCCGAGGTCGAGGAGCGCCTCGGCCAGCTCGGCCGGCGCGGCGGCCTCGAGGTGCGCCGCCGCCTCGGAGAGGCTGTCGATCGCCGCCTCGTTGTCGAGGGCCTCCAGCTCCACCCGCCCCCGGGCGTGCAGCAGGCGCCCGCGCTGCGCGCCGGCGTCGCCGGCCTCGGCCAGCCCCTCGGCGACCAGGGCTCGCGCGGCGGTGAACTCTCCCGCCACGCACAGGGCGTCGATCTTCTCGATCCGGGACACGTCGCTCACTGGCAGCCTCGGCTTGGTGTTAGCCCGTTGGGAGTATAGGAATTGCAGCCGCCCCCGACGAGGCCGCCTCGCCCCCTCGCGACCGCGGGCCCGGAGGAGGGTTGCAGGAGACGGAGGACGCTGCCACGTTAAGACCGTCCACCGACGACTCCTCCGAGGTCCTCCGCGGCGTCGGCAACGAGGCGGCCATGAACTACGGCTTCGAGGTCCTGCAGCACTCCCTGTCCCGCGTCTCGAGCGCCCTGCTGGAGGGCGCTACCAGCGAGCCCCTGGTGGCGGCGACGGGCGCCGCCGCGCTGCTCGCGCTGGCGGTCGCGGCCGCCCTGCGGAGTGCGCCCCAGCCGGGGATCGGCGCCCCGGCCGCGCCGGCTCCGGTCGCCCCCGGGGCCGAGGCGGCCCCCGCGCTGGCGCCCGCCGATCCCGCCGTGGCCCGCGCGGTCGCCTCGACCCGCCTGCCCGGCGCCCAGGGCGTGCTGAGCCTGACCACCCCCGGCGGCGGCGAGTAGAGGGGCGCGCCCGCCGACGACCTCGCCCGCGCCAGCCCGCCTCCTCCGCATTCAGGGCGTCGAGACCGAGTACGCCCTCGGCTTCACGCCGCGCGAGCCGGGCGGCGCCTCGCCCACCCAGAAGGAGCTGTTCGAGGCCGTGGTGGAGGCCCTCCGCCGCCGGCTCCCCTCCTGCGAGGCCCTGTACTACAAGGAAGGCGACTTCCTCGGCGACGGCTCGCTGATCCACTTCGAGCTGTCGCAGCTCGCCGACCTCGAGGTGGGGCTGCTGGAGTGGGCCACGCCCGAGTGCCGCGGCGCCGTCGAGCTGGCCTGCGTGGGGCGCGCCCAGGAGGAGCTGCTGCGCGAGGCCGCGGCCGACGCCAGCGCGGCCTTCGCGGGCGAGGGACGCCCGGGGCAGGTGTTCCTGCTCAAGAACAACGTGGACCGGGCGGGGAACGCCTACGGCTGCCACGAGTCGTACTCGGTGCAGGAGCGGCCCGGCGGCCTGCGCCGGGCCCTGTTCGCCTACCTCCTCCACCCGCTGGTCCTGGCCCTGGGCCTGGCGGTCCTGCTGGTGATCTCGGCGCCGGTGGTGGGGGTGGTGCGGGTCGCGGCCCTGGCGTACGGCCTGCTCGAGGTGCTCTCACCGCTCCCGCTGCTGGGCGCCCTGGCGCGCCTCGCGCAGCGCGCCCTGGTGGGCGCGGGCCAGTACCTCGGTCAGCCGGGGCCGCTCCCGGGCCAGGGGGCCGTGGCCCGCCTGTTCCTGGTGCTGTTCCGGGCCCTCGCCTGGGGGTTCAGCCTGACCGCCCGCGAGGTGCTGTTCACCGGGCACCTGCCGGCGCTGGTCCCGTTCCTGGTGACGCGCCCGCTCCTGTGCGGCGCGGGCCACCTCACCGCCGAGGGGCGGTTCGAGCTGTCGGCCCGGGGGCGGATCACCGATCGGGTGGCGGCGGCCTTCGTGTACGGCCCCACCCGGCCGCTGGTCGACCTCAAGGAGTTCTTCTTCCAGCGCCTGTTCGCCTACCGGGCGCCGCGCAAGCGGCTGCAGCTGCTGTGCGGCGACGCCAACCGGGCCGAGGCCTCGGCGCTCCTCAAGCTGGGCGCCACCGCCGCGGTGCTCGAGGCCCTCGAGGCCGGCGCCCTCGACGGCCTGGTCGCGCGGATCGAGCTGGTGGACGGTCCCCTGGCCGCCTTCCGCCGCACCTGCGCCGACCTGTCGCTGCAGGCGACGGTCGCCATCGACCGCGCCACCGGCGAGACCCTCACGGCGGCGGGGGTGCAGCGGCGCTACCTCGAGGCCACCTGGGCCCGGGCCCGCGCCGACGGCGACTGGCCCGCCGAGCTGGTGGACGCCCTGCGCCGCTGGGACGACGCCCTGCGCCGGGTGCAGGAGGAGCCCGCCTCCCTCGCTCGGGAGCTCGACTGGGCGATCAAGCTCGACCTGCTGCGGGCCACCCTGCAAGACGCCCTGCCCGCGCGCACGCCCGAGCAGGCCTGGAGCGCCCTGCGGGCCTGGGGGCCGATCAACGCGCTCCTCGAACGCCACGCCCCGGAGGCGCCCCTGCCTCCGCCGGGCGCCCCCGCCGAGGCGGTCGCCGCCCGCCTGCGCACGGCGCTGGGGCGGGCGCGCTTCGGCCGCGCCCGGCGCGCGGCCGCGCAGGCGGAGCTCGACTGGGCGGAGCTGCCCGCGGTGCGCGCCGCCTGGCTGCGGCTCAAGGTCGTCGACCTCAAGTACCACGAGCTGTCGGCGGAGGGGGGCTACTACGACTGGCTGGAGCAGGAGGGGCGAGTGGCCCGGCTCCTCGACCCGGCCGGGGTGCAGCGCGCCCGCAGCGAGCCGCCCCAGACCACCCGCGCCCGCCTGCGCGGCCTGGCGATCGCTCGGCTGGGCCGGCTGGGCGAGCGCGCCAAGCGGGTGCGCGCCGGCTGGGATCGGATCGAGGTGGGCCCCAGCGAGGGCGGACGACGGTTCGACCTGAAGGACCCCGACCAGACTGCGCTCCCGGCGCTGGAGGAGCTGCTGGCGGCGGAGAAGACGACGCAGGCGGAGGGCGAAGGGTAGGAACGGTCGAGACACCCTCGCCCGCGGCCAAGTACGGTCGGCGAGGGGGAGTCCGACCGCCGAGCCGCGCCCCACCCAGCCGCCCGTGAGCCGCGGCCGCGCCTGCAGACCCTGCAGACCTGGACCCACGCCACCAACCATCGGTGGCCCACGTCGCTGGGAGGAGCCGCCCGCCGAACTTCAGAAGAAGAAGGCCAGGCGCGTGATGACCGCGTGCTCGTCGCGGTGCCGGTCGCCGTCGGCGTCGAGCACCGCCTCCTCGAAGTGGGTGTAGGTGTAGGAGGCGGTGAGGCGCACCTCCTTCCACCAGAACCAGTGGAGCGTCCCCGTCACGGCTCGGGCGACGTCGCTCCCCTCGGCGAAGCCGCCCGAGAGCGCGTCCTCGTCGGCGTGGAACTCCTCGTAGCGCAGGGCGAGCTGGAAGGCGCCCGGGCCCCAGGACTCGTGCTCGGGGTCCCACAGGGGCACGTCCGGCTCGACCCGTTGCCCCGAGTGGCGGCGGTCGACCGTGCCCAGGAAGACGTGGCTCGCCTCGACCTGGAACCCCCAGTGGGCGAGGTCGTCGCGCTCGCCGCCGCTCGCGACGACGTCGGCGTAGTGGTCGAGGTTGACCTCGCCGCCCAGCTGGAGGGGCCCGCTCCCCCACGTGGCCCCGAGGCTCACCCGGTGGCGGGGGCCGCGCTGGACGTTGCCCGCGTCGTAGTCGAGGAAGCGGGTGAGCTCGTTGCCGACGGTGCGCACGTCCTTGGGTCCGGGGTGGTCGGGGTCCGAGGGGCTGTAGATCCAGCTGGCGGTGAGGCGCAGGTCGTCGTCCTCGAAGGGGCGGAGCTCGAGGCGCGCTGCGAGGTCGAGGTCGTCGTCGACGTCGACCTTCACGTTCTGTCCGGCGCCGTTGAACAGCCCGATGCTGTAATACAGCGCCCTGCCGAACAGCGGCCCGTGGACGAGCAGTCCGATGTCCCGCTGGCCCACCATGTGCGCCACGAGCATCGAGCGCTCCGGGTGATTCAGGTAGTTCGACGACGTCATCCGCTCGTCGCTGAAGGGCAGCAGCATCTGCCCGGCGCGCAGGGTCAGCGACCGGTGCAGCTCCAGGCTGATGTAGGCGTTCCGCAGGTCGGCGTCGCTGGTGCCGCCGAACTCCAGGCCGAGCTCGAACGTCGCCCGCTCGTACAGCGTGCCGCGCAGCTCGACCCGCGCCCGCCGGACCGTGAAGCCGTCGTCGACCTCCTCGCCGTCGCTGGGGACGAACCGCCCGTCCACCTGGGTGCGCCCGCGCAGGCTGAGCCGCCACTTGCCGTCCTTGGTCTCGACGCTGAACGGCTTGACCTCGATCCGCTCGTACCAGGGCGGCGCCGCGTCGGGGGCGACCGCCGGGTCCGCGATCGCGGGGGCGGTCTCCGCCGCGTCCTGCGCGGTGGCGTCCTGCGCGGTGGTGACCGGCGCCACCCCGTCGTCTTGTCCCTGCACGACCCCTGCGGTCGTGAGCAGCAGCGCCAGTGGCGCGGCTCGCCTCATCGCTCCTCCGTGGGCGCAGCGCGGCTTGGCCGCGTCCGCTCCAGGTTCCCCCCGCGACGAGGCGAGGTTCTACCGCGAATCGAGCCGCGCGACGAAGGCCCGCGGGGAGCCGTTTACAGGATCTTCAAGCCCGGGGCGTCAGTCCTTGGCCTTCTTCTTCTTCTTGCTCGGCTCCTCGTCGCCCTCGGGCGCGCGGCGGATCGGGCGCAGGATCCCCTCCTGGAGCCGCTTCCACTTGGCGATCACCGCCTCCTCGAGCTTGGGCGCGAAGGCGACGTCGGCGGGGTCGGGCACCTCGTCGGGGTCGAGCTCGACCACGCCGCGATAGGTGCAGTGGATCACCCGGGGATCGATCGGGCTGCTGCGCTGGTCGAGGATCTCGTACAGCCCGAAGGTCCACCGCTCGCGCGCCTCCGCCATGTCGGGCGGCGAGGACTGGATCAGGTACTTCGAGAAGGCCCAGGGGGTCATCACCGCCGCTCCTTTCGCTCGAGTCGTGGCGACCGAGCGAGGAGTATACGACGGGCGACTTGACGGGCGGGACGGCTAGCTCGCGGGAGCGGAGGCGCGCCGGAACGACTCGGCGATCGACTCCTGGCCGAGGCGCTGGTACGCCTCCGCCGAGAGCAGGCGGCCCTCCTCGCTGGGGCCGATCAGCCGCTCGGCCTTGGCGAGGGCCCGCAGCGCCATGAGCGGGTCGCGCGTCACGCACTCGCGGGCCAGGGTCATGCAGGTCTCCCCCACCGTCTTGTCGGCGAAGCGGGAGTAGACCGCGACAGCCGTGGAGAACTTGCGGCGACGGAGGAGCTTGTCGCCGATCTCGAGGTACCGGTTGTCGGTCGCACGCTGAATCATGGAACCCCCGTGAAGCGGCGCGGCGCTCTTGCAAGCGAAGGGCCAAACGTTCGGCGTTGTTCAGGAAGGGGTTAGCTGCTGCGAGAAGGCCCGATCGACTAGGAAGGCCCGAGAAATATCTTGATGGGGTCTCTAGAAGTTGAGCGTGGGATTCCCGTCGCCTCGTCCGAAAGCTGACGTCGACGTCAACAGTCGATCCGCAGGATCCCCTCGCCGATCTGGAGGATGTCGCCGTTGCGCAAGGAGCTGCGGCGGACGGCGCGGCCGTTCACCACCAGGCCGTTCTTGCTCTGCTGGTCGGTGATGATGAACGTCCCCAGCTTGTACTCGATGCGGGCGTGGTCCCGCGACACGCTGGGGAGGTCGAGCTTGATCCCGCAGTCGTCGCCGCGCCCGATGCTCGCCTCGCTCTTGCTGAGGCGATACGCCTTGGAGGGCTTGCCGTCCTGATAGAGGGTCAAGCGGCCCTCGCCCCGCTTGAACTCCTCCTCCTTCTTGGCCTGATACTTCTTGAGCTGGTTGCCCTCGTTGAGGTCGATCGGCGTGAACCGCTCGGTCTTGCTGCCGGGCGCGGAGGAGCGGGCCGAGGCGGCCGAGGTCCGGGCCGAGGTCCGGGCCGAGGTGGCCGAGGTCCGGGCCGAGGTCCGGGCGGACGTCCGGCCGCTGCGCTTGGCAGCCTCCCGCCGGGACGAGCGGGCCTGCAGCTTCTGCGACTCGAGCACCGAGCGCTTCGACACCGCGGAGGCGCGGGTGGAGGCCACGTCCGCCTGCGACTGCGAGGGCACCCGGATCGGCTCCCCGCACTGCTTGCACTTGACCCGCTTGCCCGAGAACTTCTCGGGGACCTTGTAGGCCTTGCCGCAGCTGCAGGCGAACTTGATCGACATCGCGCAGCACCCCGTGTCGACGGATCGGATCGCGCGCGGACGCGCGTTCGAAGGCGAGGAGGATAGCAAGACGAGGGTGGAGTCCGGAAGGCACGCGATCATCGCTTTCCCTTGCCTGCCCGTGCCCGTGCTCGTGCCCTGGCCCGTCGGGAGCCGGAGCCCTCGCTCAGCGGCAGCTGCTCGCGCCGCGCGTCGGGCTGGGGCAGGGGCTCACGACCCCAGCGCCTGCAGCTCCGCCCGCAGGGTCTCCAGGGCCAGGCGCACGGGGAAACGGGTCAGCGGGGGCAGATCGTCGCCGGCCGCTCGGCGCAGCAGGTGGAGCGCCTCGTGGGCGGACAGGACGTGGTCCCCGCTCTCCCGGTGGCCTCCCAGCGCCTGCACGTACCGGCGGACCGTCTCCGGCTGCTCCCGCTCGACCTCCAGCCAGAAGGCGAAGGCGAGGGTGTAGAACACGTAGTCGCGGGTGGCGGGGTCGTCGGGGCGCGCCTCGCCGTCGGCCCAGGGGCGGCGCTCCATGGCCTGGGCGCGCAGGAGCATCGCCTCCAGCTCCTCGAGCCCGGTCTGCACGACCGGCTGGGGCGCCTGCGCCAGCGCCTCTCGCACCCGCGCCACCGACCTGTCGAGGTGGTCCAGCGACAGGTTGGCGGCGCCGGGCCCCATGAAGCGGTGGGAGCGCACCACCCACGAGGCCAGCTGACGCCAGCGGGTCAGGTCGGCCCACTCGACCCCGTCGGCCAGCCGCTCCTCGAGGAACGCGACCATGCGCTGCAGGTCGAGGCGGGCCGCCGAGGGCTCGGTCCGGCGCAGGACCTGGTGCTCGATCAACTCGGCGATCCCGTCGTGCATCCAGCGCAGGTAGGGGTCGAGCACCGTCACCTGCAGCAGGACCGTGGCCTCGGCCACCTCGTGGGCGGTGGTCCCGAGGAGCGTGGGACGATGAGCCGGCTCCTCGGACCAGGGGTACCGGAAGCGCAGCCGCCAGCCCTCGGGGCCATGGGTCAGGTCGCAGCGAGTCTCCCGCACGACCTCGCCCTCCCGACCCTGAGGCCCGCGGAGGGGATAGAGCAGCACCTCCGTGCGCGGCGGGCTCAGCCCCAGCTGTTCGTGCACGTCCGAGCGCACAGCGGCCACGTCGGGGAGCAGCCGCTCTGCCGCGGACCGCTCGACCTCGTAGCAGATCACGCGCGCCGCGCGGTCGGCGCTCCACACCGACTCGAGGTCCTGGATCACGGCGTCGTCGAGGCCGGGCGGCTGCGTGACCAGGCAGCCGCTCAGGACGAGCGGCGCACTCAGCACCAGGAGCGAGCGCAGCGACGCCAACATTCGGACCGACCTCTCCACCTGCGCGGGACGCGGTCAGGTGGACCCCGCTTCACATTGTAGGGCAAGGCGCGTGCGGTCCGCAGCCGGTCAGGGATTCCCCTACAGGGCCGGGCCGAGCTCCGTGGGCTCGGCGCAGCGCTTCGCCTCGGCCGGCAAGGCCGGGCTACAGGCGCCGTCGCTCGGCGGGAATGAAGCTGTGCGCCCGGGCGCGGTCGTGGACCCCGGCGATCTCGTCCACCGACATGCGCGGGTGGAGCAGGGCGTTCTCGTTCAGCTGCGAGGTGTTGGAGACGGTGGTGTTGTCGGTGCAGATCGCGACCGGCACCCCGTGCTCCAGGAAGGCGTAGATCGGGTGCGCGCCCCCCGGCTCGACGGCGCCGGTCTGGTAGTTGGAGGTCTGGCAGCACTCGACCAGGATCTGGTCCCGCGCCAGGCGGCGCAGCAGCTCCTTGTCGCGGATCGCCGAGCAGCCGTGGCCGATCCGGTTCACCCCCAGCTCGTCGACGGCCTGCCACACCGCCTTGGGCCCCTCGTCCTCGCCGGCGTGGGCGGTCAGGCCCAGCCCGCCCTTGCGCGCGATCTCGAACGCCTCGCGGAACAGGTGCGGCGGGTTGCCCCGCTCGGCCCCCGCGATGTCGAACCCGACCACGCCCACCCGGTCGTGCAGGTGCTGCCCCTCGGCGATCGCCTGGCGGGCCACGATCTTGGCGATGTGCGGCCCCATGTGTCGCATGGCGATGATGATCACGCCGCAGGTCAGCCCCTCGAGCTCGGCCTCGGCGCGGTTGAGCCCCTCGAGGAGGGACACGATCGCCTGGCGGGGGGTGAGCCCCGCGTACACGTGGATGATCGGCGAGTAGCGGATCTCCAGCAGCCGCACCCCCTGCGCGTAGGCCGCCTTGGCGATCGAGTAGCCGACCTCGGCCACGTTCTCGTAGAACTGCGTCACCCACAGCGGGTAGTGGAACTTGTCGAGGTACTTCAGCAGGCCCGCGCCCTCCTCCTCGGGCTGCAGCACCAGGAGCTTCGCCATCTCCTCCTGGGTCTCGACGGGCGCCAGCCCGTGCTGCCGCATGAGCCCCCAGGTCACCTCGACCGGGATCGAGCCGTCGACGTGCTGGTGCAGCTCGACCTTGGCGATCGCCCGCAGCGCCTCGGGGATCCGCTCCGGCCGAGGGACGACCTGGACCTTGGTGCCCTGCGGCTGGGGAGCCTTCTCCATGGTGGGGGGGGTGGGCGAGCTCACGACGACTCCTTGGGGTAGGGGGCTGGTGCCGTTGTAACGGAGGGCACGGACGCCTGCACGCCGAGCCGGCCCCACCCCGGTTCTTGCCATGGGATCGCGGCGGGGCGTATGCTCTGCGTGCTCTCCCACACCGAGATCGAGGGTTCGTGCGCGTCCTCGTGGCCATCGGCGGCAACTCCATGATCGAGGACCCGGCCCGGACCTCGGTCGCGGACCAGTACCAGGCGATCGCCAGGACGGCCGAGCACCTGGCCGCGGTGGTGGCCGACGGCCACGAGCTGGTGGTGACCCACGGCAACGGCCCGCAGGTGGGCTTCATGCTCCTGCGGAGCGAGCTGTCGGCCTCGGTGCTGCACGAGGTGCCCCTCGACTCGATCGACGCCGACACCCAGGGGGCGATCGGCTACCAGATCCAGCAGGCGCTGGGCAACGCCCTGCGCCGGCGGGGGGTGGCCGACCGGGTGGTGTCGCTGGTCACCCAGGTGGTGGTGGCGGCGGACGACCCCGCCTTCGCCGAGCCCAGCAAGCCGATCGGGCGCGCCTACGAGGAGGAGGAGGCGCGGGCCCGCATGGCGCAGGGCTGGCAGATGGTGTTCGAGAAGAAGCGCGGCTGGCGGCGGGTGGTGCCCTCGCCGCAGCCCCTTCGGGTGGTGGAGTCGTGGGCCGTGCGCGGGGTGCTGAGCGCGGGCGCGGTGGCGGTCGCCTGCGGCGGCGGCGGGATCCCGGTGGTCGAGACGCCCGAGGGGCTGCAGGGCGTGCAGGCCGTGATCGACAAGGACCGGGCCTCCGCTCTGCTGGCCCACGAGCTCGAGGCGGACGTCCTGGTGTTCTCGACCGGCGTGGACCGGGTGTTCCTCGACTTCGGCGGCCCCGACGAGCGCCCCCTCGATCGCCTCCCCGTCGCGGAGGCGGAGCGCTACCTGGCGGCGAACGAGTTTCCGCCGGGCTCCATGGGGCCCAAGGTCCAGGGCGCGGTGAACTTCATCCGCGCGGGCGGCGGCCACGCGCGCCAGGCGGTGATCACCAGCCCCGAGCACCTCACGGCCGCGCTGCGGGATGAGGCCGGGACGCGGGTGGTCGCTTGATGGCGCCGGTTGCGTTTCAGTGCCGGCGCCGTTGCGTTTCGTCGCAAACCGGTTGGCCGACACCCGGTGTTCGTGAAGAAGAAGTTAGGTCGGTTCAGACCTCGGTCAGGCGATTGCGTCGGTCGGAGGCGCGAGGCACTCTGCCTCCAGGCATAGCGAGGGAGCGATGGTGAAGACGAGAAGCGTGGCCCTGCTGATGGCGTTCGGGCTGGCGTTGGGGGCGCCGGTCTTGCCGGCTCGCGCCCAGGACAGCGGCAGCGAGTCCCCGAGCGACCGCATCGCCGAGAGCAACGAGGAGATGGTCGAGTATTGGCGCAGCGTCGCCGACGACCCCGACAGCACACCGCAGCAGCGCGAGCAGGCGCTGCGGAACATCTACGAGCAGGAGAACCGGCACGCGGGGGACCAGACCCGCACCAAGGGCGCCGCGCAGCACGTCGACCGCGTCGCCCAGATGATGGAGCACGACGACGCGAGCCGGGAGCACGACCTCGAGCGCCAGCGCCTCGAGAACGAGCGCCTCGCCGCCCAGATCGAGCGCGAGAAGGCCGAGGCCGAGGCCGCCAAGCCGCCGGGGTTCTGGGACAAGGTGGGCGACGCCCTGCTCGACGTGGGCAAGAACATGCTCAACCAGGCGGGCAGCAAGTTCGTGGACAACCTGTTCAACCCCGACAAGGGGAGCGACGCCGAGAACCAGGCGCTGATCGACGAGTTGACCCGCCTGCAGGACGAGTACGACCGGCTCGACGAGAACCGGAACGACACCGGCAACGGCCTCGGCACCGTGATCACCGACCCCACCGGCACCTACGGCTACGACCGTGACGGCGACGGCTACGTCGACATCCCCATCAACGGCGACGGCAGCACGGGCAGCTACAACCCGACCAACCCCTACGCCTACGGCGACGACTTCGCCTCGGGCAACGGCGGCGGGCTGGGCAACCTGATCACCGACAGCGACGGGAACTACGGCTTCGACCGCGACGGCGACGGACGGGTCGACATCCCCCTGCCGAACCCGGACAAGGACGACCCGCTCCTGGCCGGCGGCGGCGGCGGCGGCGGCCCGAGCTTCGGCGGCGGCATGGGCGCCGGCTCCGGCGGCATGCCCGGTATGCCCGGCGGCGCCATGGCGAACGCCGAGGGCGAGGAGGGCGAGGACGGCGAGGACTCGATCCCCGGCGTGGGCGGGACCTCCGGTGAGGAGAACGGCCTGGCGGCGGGTCCGGGCGCCGCGGCGGCCGGCGGCGGCGCCACCGTCAAGGGCGGCGCCCTGGCGGCCGACGGCAAGCCCCTCTCGACGTTCATCGGCCGCGTGGTGGTGGTCCCCAAGCTCGAGTTCGAGGACCTGGCCGGCAACCGCAAGGCCGAGGCGAACCCCAGCGAGACCTGGGAGGACGAGTGGGCCGACGACGGCTGGGACGACGCCACCGACAACGGCGACTGGGGCGACGACTGGGCCGACGACGGCTGGGGCGACGACGAGTGGGGCAAGAAGCCCAACAAGGGCTCGGGCGCCAAGGGCGGCAAGTCGGGCAAGGACGCTGACGCCGCCGCCGAGCTCGTCGACCAGATCATCCGCGTCGAGACCGTGATCGCCGAGTGGCGCAAGCAGGAGCAGGAGGGGCAGCCCTACGGCGAGGAGGACCCCTACGGGTTCCAGGACGACGGCATGTCCGGCTACCAGGCCGCGGGCGCCAGCGAGAAGGACCCCTTCAAGGAGGTCCGCGACCGAGACGGCAAGATCGACCTCTCCAAGGTGGAGCTGTGGGTGATCAGCCGCGACACCTGGAAGGACGGCAAGGAGCCGGTCCGCTACAAGGTGAAGCTCGACCCCGAGGTCAAGGACCTCGAGCCCGTCCACGGCGGCGTCCTGGTGGTCCGCGGCGTGGAGCGTGAGCTCGACCTCGAGCGGCGCGTCCTCGACGAGATCAAGGGCCAGGTCAAGGAGCTCGAGGTGGTGCAGGTGATCCTGTCCGCCGAGAAGCCCCCGGCCGACATGGAGAGCCTCGACCCCGACGCCGCCCCCGCCGACGGCGACAAGGGCGTGGGCGGCCTCAGCGAGGACGAGATGGGCTCGTTCGACGAGGGCTGGTAGGCACTAGCCACCGACCACTGAACGGAACCACGCGGGCCGCGCCAATCTGGCGCGGCCCGCGGCGCGTACGGAGGAGAGGCCGATGCGTCCAGGGGAGTAAGCCTTAGTGGACCGCGTGTGGGAACAGTGAACAGCAACTCGGCGCCCGCGGCCCGCGCCAGCCCGCGGAGCGCGGCGATCGTGTTCGTGCTGTCGTGGGCCGCGCTGTACGCCCTGGTGGTGACGCTGGTCGGGTGGTCGGGCGTGCAGTGGCGACCCCACATCCCGCTGGGCGAGGGATGGTTTTGGCTGCGTGAGGTCTGGACCCACCCGATCGGGCTAGGGCTAACGCTCATGCTGCTGGCTGCCGCCGCGGCGCCAGGGCTCGAGGGAATGACCGCGCGGTCCGAGGCGATCCTCGTCTACCGGGCGGCCACGGTCCAGGCGGGTCTGCTGGCCGCATGGCTCTGCGGAGACTACGCCGTGCACAGCGACCTTAGACCCGCCTGCTCGTGTCCGGGTCACGCGGGCCTGCTTCGGGGCCCGCTCTCCTCGACGGTGGGCGTCCTCTACGGGAGCCCCCACGGCGCAGCGGCCCTGCAGAGTGCGGCCATGGTCCTGGGTACGATCCTGGCGTTGGCCTGGCTCGTGGGCGGCGCGGCGCTGCTCCTGGCGCCCCCCGACGTGCGGGCGCGCCGCGAAGTCACTCGCTTCGCGGCGGCCGCCACGCCGTGGGTCCTGCTGGTCGCGCCCATCGCCTGGTGGCTCGCGCCGGCGCTCCCGCGCCCCCTCCGAGACCTCCTGTGGGTGCCCCCACGGCTCGCCGTCGCGCTGGGTGCCGCACTGCAGGTCTCGCTGGCGCTGGGATACGTCCGAGCTCGGGCATGGCGGGCGCGTCGCGACGCGCTGCGCGACGAGGAGGAAGGACCGGCAAGCGACAGCTCGGTGGTCACCTGACCGCGTGGAACCACCTCGTCCCCGCGTGCTTCATGCCGTCGAGGTTCGCGCGCTCGAGGTGGATCCCCTCGGCGTTGCAGGCGACCAGGCGGGCGCCCACGAAGCTGGCCTCGGTAGCGTTGACGCCGCGCAGGTCGCACGAGACCAGGATCGCCCCGTCGAGCTCGGCCTCGCGCAGGTTGGCCTCCTTGAGGTCGCAGTCGATCAGGACCGCGCCCTGCAGGCGGGCCCGGGTGAGCGACGCGCCGCCCAGCTGAGGGGCGCGGAAGCGGCAGTGGAGGAGGCGGGCCCCGCGCAGGTCGGCGCGGTACAGGTCGGTCCCCTCGAAGCTGCAGTCGGCGAGGACCGCGCCCGGGGCCTTGAGGTTGACCAGGCCGCAGCCCTCGAACCGGACGCCGGCCACCTTGGCGTCCTCGAGGTCGGCCTCGATCAGGTCGGAGCCGTACACGCCGCAGGCCTCCAGCACCGCCTCCCGCAGGCCGGCCTGGCGCAGGCTGACCCCCTGCAAGGCGGTCTCGACCCACCGGCTGCCGGGGAGCTGGGCCTGGGCCAGGGTGGCGTTGCGGAGGACGCTCTTGCGGACCGAGAAGCCGTCGCGGGTGATCCCGGTGAGGTCCACCTCGTGGACCGTGTCCTCGTCCAGGCTCCCCGAGGCGCGGATCACCGCCAGGAGCTCCTCGCGCTGGAACCTGTTGACGTACTCCGCCATGCCCTAGCGGCGGGCTACTGCCCGCCCCCCAGCTCGATCTGACCCTCGGCCTCGGTCTTCTCCTCGTAATACTCGGCGGTCAGCTCCCGCTCGGCGACCAGGCCCAGGGCCTCCTCGATCTCCTTGGTGAGCTTGAGACAGTCGGCGCCGCCCGGGCCGTTCACCACCTTGATCGTGACGTTGCCCTCGTCGTCGATCTGGATCTCGAGCTCGTCCATGTCGGCCATGCGTGTCTCTCTCGTCGTGCCCGCGCGCTAGCGCAGCGATCCTTGAAGAGATGAACCGCAGAGAGCGCGGAGAGCGCAGAGAGGCGCCGAGGAGCTCCTCTGCGAATCTCTGCGTCCTCTGCGATCTCTGCGGTTCACTTCTTATGTCCTGCCTTCAGCTCCAGCGCCGCACGCGCACGTGCACCACCTGCTTCTCGTCCTCGGTCTCCTCGACGACGGCGTAGCCCTGCTTGGAGATCTCCTCCAGGACCTTGAAGTAGGCGTACTTCTTGTTGAGGGTCTTCATGAACTCGTCCTGCTCGATCCCGGCGCGGACCTGCAGCATCTCCCAGTCGCCCACCAGGGCGTAGGTGTCGCCCTCCTGCACGATCCCGATGTCGTAGCTCGACTTGGTGTCGATCACGGCCATGGCCTCGGTCAGCTCCCCCTGGTAGCCGCGGACGTGGGTCACACCCTCCTTGAGGGTGAAGCCCATCTCCTCGACCACCTTCTTGAGGGTGACCAGGCACTTGATCTTGGTCTTGACGGTCGTGAAGTGGGACATGGCGACCTCTCAGATGTCGATCTTGCGCACGGCGTCGCGGTCCTCGAGCTCCACCGCCCGGCTGGCCAGGCGGGCGCGGCTCTTGGCCCAGTCGCGCATGGAGGCGATCTCCTCCTGCATGGTGCGCGACAGGGGGACCGTCTCCTCGACGCCCTGCAGCAGGTACTCGTCGTTGATCTCCTCGTCCTTGTCGAAGGCGTCGTACAGGGCGGAGATCACCACCTGCTCGATCTCGGAGCCCGAGAAGCCGTCGGTGGCGTCGACCAGGGCGTCGATGTCGAAGTTGGCGGGGTCGCGGCGGCGGCGCTTGATGTGGATCTCGACGATCGCCCGCCGCTCCTCGCGGCTGGGCAGGTCCACGAAGAAGATCTCGTCGAAGCGGCCCTTGCGCAGCAGCTCGGGGGGGAGCTGCTTGACGTTGTTGGCGGTGCCGATCACGAACACCGGCGAGTCCTTCTCCTGCAGCCAGGTGATGAACGTGCCGAACACGCGGGCCGTGGTGCCGCCGTCCGACTGCCCCGAGCTCTGGGTGCCCGACAGCCCCTTCTCCAGCTCGTCCAGCCACAGGATGCAGGGGGCCACCGACTCGGCGGTCTTGATCGCCCGGCGGATCCCCTCCTCGGAGGAGCCGACCAGCGAGCCCATGACCTTGCCGATGTCGAGGCGGATCAGGGGCAGGCGCCACAGGGAGGCGACCGCCTTGGCCATGAGCGACTTGCCGCAGCCCGGAATGCCGAGCATGAGGATCCCGCGCGGCTCGGGGAGGCCGAACTCGCGGGCCTCGTGGGAGAAGGCCTTGGCGCGCTTGCGCAGCCAGTCCTTCATGAGCTCCAGGCCGCCCACGCCGCCGAAGGAGGCGTCGGTGTGCATGAAGTCGAGGGTGCCGCTCTTGCGGATGATCTGCTCCTTCTCGGAGTGAATGATATCGATGTCGAACCGCCGCACCTGCACCAGCGACTTGGCGAGGACGTTCTCGATCTCCACCTCGGTCAGGCCGAGGGCCGCCTCGGCGACCTTGAGCTTCTCCGCCTCGTCCTGCTGGAACTGGCTCTTCCAGGCGTAGGCTCGCGACTCGGGGGTGATCCCGGTCAGCAGCCGGTTCATGATCCGGTAGATGTCCTCGATCTTGGGCAGGTCGAAGTCGACGACCGCGAACTCCTTCTCGATCTCCTGGGGGATCGCCTGCACCGGCGACAGCAGGACGCAGTTCTTGGAGGAGGTGCGGAACTCCCGGGCCAGGTCGCGCAGGCGCCGCTTCACGGCGTGGTTCTTCATGTACTCGTGGAAGTCACGGAGCACGAAGATCGCCGTCTCCTTGGCGTCGATCATGTAGTTGAGGGCCGCGATCGGCTCCTTCACGTCGGCGCCGCCCTGGGCGGAGAAGCCCTGGGTGATCGACCACCAGATCACCTTGCTCTTGGTGTCGTTCGCCACCCGCTGGAGGATCCGCTCCACGCGCTCCTCCTCGGGCGAGATCACGTAGATCAGCGGGTAGCGGGCCTTGATCAGGAACTTGATCTGCTCCTCGCTGGTGGTGCGGACGGCGCCGCCCTCGAACACGGGAGCGTCCGTCTGCGGCTGGGGGGCGGCCTCGGTCGTCATGGGGTGCCTCCGGGGTGAGGAGCGGCGACGCGCGCGCGCGCCGTCGAAGGGATCGGGTCAGGCCGGGCGGGGTCCACGCGCCCTCAGTCGAGGTCCAGCCGGCGGAAGCGCTCCGCGCCGGCGTCGTAGTCGCCCTCGGCGGGCGGCTCCGCCGGACGGGCGGCAGCCGGTCGGCTCGGGCCAGGCCGACTCGGGCCGGGACGGCTCGGGGCAGGTCGGCTCGGGGCGGGGCGGGCCGGGGCGGGGCGGGCCGGGCCGGGCCGCGACGGGGCGGGCGCCGGGCGGGCGGCCGGCGCGCTCGGCGGCGGGGGCGCCGCCGCCGCCGGCTCGGGCGCGGAGGGCGCCGACGCCGGGGCGCTCCGCGGGGGCTGGCGCAGCGGCACGAACTCCACCGTCACCCGCTCGCCGAAGGTCACCTTCTGGTTGTCGACCACCAGCACCGCGCGCCCCTCCTCCAGGGCGAAGCCCGAGAACTGCGGCAGCCCGGTGCGGCGCTTGAGCCCCTCGATCAGGCGGCCGAAGCGCACCTCGGGGGGGTCGGCGGGGTCGTCCTCCTCGGCGTCGGGGGCGTCGGGGCGGTCGGCCCGCAGCTCCTCCGCCCGCTCGGGGAGGGGGAAGTCGAACGGGATCGTCTGGTCGAGGACGTAGCTCTTCTGGAGGTGGCACACCAGGTCGAGCAGCTGCTCGCGGCTCATCTGCTCGTACGAGGCCCGGAGCTGCTCCAGGATCCCCTCCGCGTAACCCAGCTGATCTCCGTCCGCCAAGGTGTCCCTCCTGTCCGGGAAGTATACAGCGACCCTAGGCCCGGTCCCACCGAGCCGCGCGGGCCTCGCGGGCCTCGCGCTGGTCCGCCTCCGCCAGCGCGCGCCGCAGGGCCTCGTGGTCGGCGAGGGCGCGCCAGTAGTTGGCGACGAGGCTCTTCATGAAGTGCCCCGCCACGAAGTAGGCCGGCAGCCGGTAGTGCGTCGCCTCGGCCGGAGCCGGCAGCCCGTGCCGCTCGAGGAGCTCCCGCACGGCGGCCCCCACCCGACTCAGCACCTCGCTGACCCGCGGATGGGCGTCGAGGTCCTCGGGCGGCTCGCTCGGCAGGGTCCAGCCCGCCTCCCAGGTCCACACCTCGAACCCCGCCAGCTCGCGGGCCACCTCGGCGGCGAGCTCCTGGCCCAGCCGCGTGGTGTCCTCCTTGAGCCGCTTGACCGCCGCGTCGTCGACGCGGTCCGCCTCGGGCGCCTGCTCGAAGGTGCGCCGCACGCTGCGCCCCACGAAGGCGGGCACGTCGGCCTCCAGCACCCCGACCATGTCGGCGATGTCGCGCCGCAGCCGGCGCTCCACCTGCTCGAGCGTCCCCCGGGCGTCCTCCAGCTCGCTCGGCTCCACGGTCCCTCCCTCGCGCCCCTGGCCTTCGGGCGCGCAGGGCTAACTGTAGCAGGAGGACGTCAGTCGTCGTCGGGGTTCCCGAGGCCGCCGAATCCGGGGAAGCCGCCCGGCGCGCCGAAGCCGGGGAAGCCGCCCGGGGGCCCCGGCGTCGGCGGCGGGGGCGCGCCGAAGCCGGGGAAGCCCTGCCCCGGCCCCGGTCCCGGCGGCCCGCCGAAGCCGCCGAACCCGCCGAACCCGCCGACAGCGGGCGGCCGCGCCGGCTTTCCCCCGGGGACGCCGTCCCCCTTGGGGTCGGGCTTGCCGAAGGGGAGCGGCTCGCGCAGCGCCTGCTTGAGGCGCCGCGCGTCGCCCTTGCGCAGCATGGCCTCGAACTCCTGATCCTCGACCCACTCCTTGAGCGCCGTCGTCGCCTTCTCGACGCGCCGGGGCACGCGCAGCTCCTCGGGCAGGTCGGCGGCGCCGCCCAGCTTCAGCTCGGGCCCCGGCTCGAGGGCGTAGGGCTCGGTCTGCTGGACGCGGTTCACGTTCCACAGCTGGAAGGGCTTCTGGCAGCGGCGCATGGCGGTGGCGATCCGCTCGGGGGGCTCGATCGCCTCCTCGCGCACGGTCGGCGGGCGCTGTCGGCGCGCTCGACCCAGCCGCATGACCCACCGGTCGGCCGCCTCGCCCGGGGTGTGGGGATGGTTCACGAGCGCCTGCTGCAGGCGGTCGAGGCCGACGTGCCGCGCGCAGATCCGCCCCGCGAAGAGGCGGCAGGACTCGGCCTCCCAGGGAGGAGGCCCGTCCTCGTCCTCGCGGTCGTCGTCGCGGTCGGGGCCGAAGCTCACGACGCCTCGCCCGAGTGGAGCTCGGCCGCCCGCGTGAAGATCGCCTCGGGCAGGCCCGCCTGGCGAGCCGCCTCCAGGGCGTAGCTCCGCCCCGCCTGCCCGAGGTGCAGCACGAAGGTCGGCCGCCCCTCGGCGTCGAGCGCCACGGCCGCGTTGGCGGCGCCGTCGGTCCGCGCGGCGAACGCCTTGAGCGGGGAGAGGTGCGTGGTGGCCAGGGTGAGCAGCCCCCGCCGCAGCTGGTCCTCGAGGAAGGCCTGCGCCAGGGCCGCCGCCTCGCCGGGGTCGGTCCCGAGGCCGATCTCGTCGAGGAGCACCAGGCTGCCCCGGCTGCAGCCCGCGCACACCGCCGCCAGCTCGCGCGCGTGCGCCTGGAAGGTGCTGAGCCCCGCGTGGACGCTGGACGTGGCGCCGCCGGCCGAGAACAGGCCGCGGAACACCGGCAGCCGGGCCCGCTCGGCAGGGACCCAGGCGCCGGTCTGCGCCAGCGCCGCCGCCAGCCCGACGGTCTTCATCGCCGCCGTCTTGCCGCCGCCGTTGGGGCCCGACACCACCAGCAGGCGCCGCCCCTCGTCCATGGCGATGTCGATCGGCACGCACCCCTCGCCCTCGGCGACCAGCAGCGGGTGGCGGGCGCGCTGCAGCTCGAGGGTCGAGGTGTCGGTCACCGCCGGCTCGACCTGCCCCTGCTCGAGGGCCAGGCGGGCCATGGCGCCGTGCAGCTCGGCCTCGATCAGCCCGACCGCCAGCCGCTGGTAGGCCTCACGCGAGGGGAGCGCCCGGTCCGACAGCTCGCGGGTGATCCGCGCCTCCTCCTCGCGCTCCTCGAGGTCGATCCGGCGCACCGCCGCGTACTCCCGGTGCAGGGCGTCGGGCTCGACGAACAGGCTCGCCCCCTCCTCCGCGACGACGCTGCCCGGCACCCGCCGCGCCGCGGCGCGGGCGATCTTGAGGCACAGGTGGCGGCCTCGCTCCACCGGCCGCCGCTCGGTGAGGGCCGGCTGGAGCTCGGGCTCGCGGCACAGCCGGTTGAGCGCCTGCCGCAGCGCCGAGCGGGCCGAGGCCTTGGCGGCGCGGATCCGCGTCAGCTCCGGGGAGGCCTCGGTGTGCACCAGGCCCTGGGGGGCGATCTGCTCGAGGATCAGGTCGGCCAGGGCCAGGTCGTCCTCGCCCGCCCCGTCCACCACCAGCGCGGCCAGCGCGGGCGCCGCCGCGAAGGCTTCGCGGGCCGAGG